>CABSKZ010000513.1 GCA_902478395.1 uncultured Eubacteriales bacterium
AGAGACATCAGCCATTCGGTAAAAAGTGTGTGCCGTTCGTATATTTTGTCCGCAATGGCCTGCCCTTTTTCAGTGAGGCTAATGAATCCCTCCGGATCCATTTGGATATATCCATTTTCGCGCAGATTTTTCATTGCAACGCTGACGCTGGGCTTGGAAAATTCCAGCTCGTTTACGATGTCGATCGAGCGGACTTGCCCCTTGCGTTGCTTTAAAATTAAGATTGACTCCAAATAATTTTCTGCAGATTCCTGAATTTTCATCGGTATCCTCTCCAATTGAACAGTATTTATCATCTATTATAGCATACTGCCAACAGAAAATTCAAGGGGAAACCGAGTGGCGCATGGACATGCCGGGATTTCCGTCAAAGCATCGTTTTGCGGCTGGCACAGTGCTTTCATAAAAAAGCCGCCTTGCAAGAGCAAAGCGGCTTGCCGATATTAATGGAAATAAAATTGCCCGCCATTATAACTGTGCGGAAAACTGGCAGAATTCTGCTGGATAATATTAAACAGAGCCCCCAGCAGCGTCCCGCCGAATATGGCGAGTAGGATTACCATAACCACGACAAAGGCTAAATCCACGATAGAAATGATCAGCCCGGCCATCGCCATGGCGTGGTATTTGCTCTTTTTCCCCATCACACTCAGGACGATGCCGACAATGGCTGAGATGACGGAGAGAAAGATGCCAAGAAACGGAACGAATATTAAAAATAAAAGGGAAACAACACCCAATATCAGCGAGGCAATGGCACAGGTTTCATACTGCGCGGGAGCGCCGGGACGGGCGTATCCCTGTGGCGGCTCCGGCTGCCTGGGCGGGTTGGGAGGAAAGTCTTTCGCCTTGTCGTATTGAGTCGGCCCGGGATATTTATCACTGTAGGCCGGACCGCCTGTTTTTTGTTCCGCATTGGAATTAGGAGAATCGAAATTTTGGTTTGTGCTATTTTGTTCAAAGTTGTCCATGCCGGAGTCCTCCTTTATGATGGTAATTTTACAGTACCTTGGTAACACCGCTGTAGACCAGGCCGCGGGTTGCATCCATTGTAACGATAGTTCCAGTTTTTAAGATGGAAGTGGCCCCCTTGGCGCCCGTAATCACCGGAATGTCCAGCGTCATGCCGACGATTGCCGCATGGTTGGTCACGCCGCCTTCCTCCACAATAATTCCATTTGCGCGTTTCAGCAATGGAAGGAATTCATTTGTGGTGGAGTGGGTAACGATGATATCCCCGTCTTTAAAGTCTGCATTCGCCTGCTGAAGGGTATTTGCAACGCACAGGGATCCGCTGACTGCAATGTTGTTAACGCCTTCGCCTTCTACCAGAACATGCCCGACCAGATGCACCTTGAGCATATTGGTCGTGCCGCTGACGCCGACGGGCATGCCGCCGGTGATGATAACAACATCGCCGTTTTTCACAATGCCGGTTTTGAGAGCGCAGTCCACAGCCTGCTCAAACACCTCGTCGGTTGTGGGCTGTTCAACGGTTAAAACCGGATACACGCCCCAGGAGAGGCTCATTTGCCTGCAAACCTTCTCGTGCATGCACGGCGCGATGATAGGGCAGTTTGGCCTGTATTTGGAAACCATGCGCGCCGTGTGTCCGGAACGGGTGACGGTGACGATGGCGGTTGCGCCCAAATCGTGTGCTGTGGTACAGGTTGCGTGGCTGATGGCGTTGGTAACATTTTTGTCAAAGTCCACGGAGTCGTAGCCAAACTCTTTTTCATAGTCAATGGCTGACTCTGTCCGCTCCGCAATTTTGGACATGGTTTTGACGCTTTCAACCGGATACTTCCCAATTGCGGTTTCGCCGGAAAGCATGATGGCACTGGTGCCGTCGTAAATCGCGTTGGCAACGTCCGTCGTCTCCGCACGGGTCGGACGCGGATTGCGTATCATCGAATCGAGAAGCTGGGTGGCGGTAATTACTTTTTTCCCGGCCTTATAGCATTTGTTGATTAGCTCCTTCTGAATAATGGGAAGCTCCTCCAAATCGATTTCGGCCCCCATATCGC
>CABSKZ010000514.1 GCA_902478395.1 uncultured Eubacteriales bacterium
CGCCGGCAGACGCCAGCGGCTTTGCGCGTGCCGACTTTATGACACGCTTTAAGTTGAAACTTTCACTTTATTTATTTGGATTTTGCCGGACATTAATTTTTCTGCCAGCGGTTTTCGATTTCCTCGCGGACAATTTGCACCGCCCGTTTGGGCTTATCCAGCTGTCCCTCCAGATTATACACATCGCGGAAGGCAAATTCCAGCTTACAGTTTTTCGCACATTCCAGCGTATAGCGAATGTGTTCGCGGAACGCATCCTCATCGAGATAGGTCCCTACCCCGACGAAATTTGGGCTGGGTTTGCGGAGATAGATAATATCCGTCCCGGCAAGGCGGCTGCCCATAAAGGCCTCGTCGCACCACGGGGAAATGGAAACCTTCCGGAGATTTTCCAGCTTACTCAGGCAATTATCCCAAATTGGGTGGACCGGTTCGCAGCAGCCGTAGGAAAACTTCCCGAACATATCGGACAGTTTGCGGTAATAGGGAAAGACAAATTCCTCATACTGCTCCGGCGAAACGCCGACCGTTTCCTGCGAGTCCATGAAGAACCACATATCTTTCAGGCGGACCTTTCCGGAAAAGTCCGGCTGCGGGAGGCCATCTGTAAAGCAATAGCTGCCCTGGGGCAGAACGTCGTTTTTATTATTCACACAGAGCATTTCCCGTTCTTCGAGGCCGCGGAACCATTTTACGTAGTCGTCGGTGAACTGCTCCATCATCTGTTTGAACAGGTCGGGGTATGTCAGCATATTGACAAACATGTTTTCCATAGACATGCGCTGAACCAGTTCGTTCGTTGGGCAGGCGCCCGGCGTATTGGAGGCGAGGCGCACTTCCAGAATGTCGCCCAGAAGCTCTTCGAGCCACTCTTTTTTCTTTAGGGTGCCTTCTTTATCGTACATGATTTCAGAGGGCTTTAAAAGGCCAAAATCCTCCTCCAAATCCTCCAACTGGGGGATGATATGGAACCCGACCGTCCCCCTTTTTTCCCGTTTCAGCGGCATTCCGAAGGGAAGCATGGACGTTATCCACGGGCAGCGGATTTCCGGAGAAACAACGGTGTCGTCCTCCACCATTTTATAGTTGAACATATCCCATAGAAGTTGGCGCTCTACGTCCTGCGCCTCCGGCGATTCACATTTAAACTCCTTTGGGACAAAGCCCTTGTCCTGCACGGTCCACGACTCGAAACAGACCATGGGGCGCTCGCCGCGCCCGTCGTTGTGGCGAATCCATTCCTGCCTTCTCTGCTCCATAATGGGGAGGTTTGCTATTTCCAGTTTTTCTTTCGCGAGTTCGCGGAGATATTGGCGCTCTTCAACGGTCATTCTATCAGTCCTTCACACGCATTTTTCCTTATTATATGTCTTTGCCGAAACACTGTCAATAGTAAATTCGTCTCCTTTTTATGGTTGGGTGTGGTGGGAAATTGTTATGAAACTCGACACAGGCGTTTTTGTTTTAACTGTTCTTATGATTTATTTTTGCAGCTTTATGTTTGCTTACGTTTTTGTACTGCAATTGATTTACCTTCGCCTTTCGCCCCTCTAAGGGCCCAAGGGGAAGTTTTTCGAAAGTTCAGTTATAGCTAAACCGCAAATAACAATGCGGTTTATTTCTTATTTATATTTGTTGACATTTATGCACTGCAATTGATTTACCTTCGCCCTCGGCGCGACCTACTTTTGAATGCAAAAGTAGGCAAAACAAAGGGGATATGTTAAGGAAGTTCGGCCTGCGGCCGAACGGCTGGGAGAAACGGCGCACATGGCACTGCGCTTGTGTCCGCCTGTTTCTCCCATGCCCCTTTACCCCCTTAAAACGACACAGGGGCTCCGCCCCTGGACCCCGTTTGGCAATGTGCGTCTTTATTTCATTTTTCTCTTAATTCAACATAGTTTCAGGGCATAACCCATGTCGTTATTAAAAATATGAGGAGAAGGCGGGTTCCCGCGAACAAGTGCGAGGCCATTTTGCTCAGGTTATACGGAGTATGTGGCTGTATGGGGATATTTAAGG
>CABSKZ010000515.1 GCA_902478395.1 uncultured Eubacteriales bacterium
CAGAGAGGATTTACCCGTATTGATGTGAATATGGGCTGCCCTACTCCAAAAATTGTGAACAACGGGGATGGCAGCGCACTGATGAAATATCCGGAACTTGCAGGAGAGATTGTCCATGCAATGACAAAAGCGGTCAACATTCCGGTAAGCGTTAAAATCAGGACGGGATGGGACGCAGGCCACATTAACGCGCCAGAATTTGCAAAAGTGCTTGAGGAAGCGGGTGCTTCCGCGATTGCTGTCCATGGGCGTACGAAGGAACAGGGGTACAGCGGCGGAGCGGATTGGGGAGTAATTCAAAAGGTAAAAGAAGCGGTTCATATCCCTGTCATAGGCAACGGCGATATTTTTACCGCTCAGGACGCAATGGCTATGCTGCGGCAAACTGGCTGCGACAGTGTTATGATTGGCAGGGGCGCGCAGGGAAATCCGTTTTTGTTCCGGCAGATAAAGGAACTAATGGCCGGCGGCACGCCTTCACCCGTTGGCATACCGGAACGGACAGACATCATGCGCCGGCATTTTAGATTACTGGTACAGCACAAAGGGGAGCGTATCGGCATCCCAGAGGCAAGAAAGCATTTTGCGTGGTATGTCAAGGGACTGCGCGGCTCCGCAAAAATAAAATCCAAGGCTTTTGCCGCCAAAACTTTGGAAGAAATGCTCATATTGATTGATGAGATGAATCAATACGATGCACAAAAGCCGGAGGAAACGTAATTTTATACGCTTCCTCCGGCTTTTTATATTCGTTGGTATCAGCCACAGTTTTTAAAACGGGCTAATTTGTTTTTTTTAATTTAGCAAACGTTCCCATCAGAGATTTTGTCCCGACATCGTCAAACGCGATTTCGATACGGATGTCGTTTCCTTCAGGCGTAACGGAAAGCACCATTCCCTTTCCAAATTTTCTGTGAGTGACCACATCTCCCGGAGAGTAATCCAGATTCACCGGTTTGCTGCGCACATCGAACGCTTTTTTATTGAAAATATCTGCAAACATAGATTTGCTCGACGCGCCGACACTGGTACTTGTGTGCTCCTCCTGCCGTTTTACGACAGAGTTAATATAGTCTGCCGGAATCTCGTTTAAAAAACGAGATGGCCTTGTGTACTGGGAACCACCATAAATTGTCCGGCGGTTGGCGTAGGTCAGCAGAAGCTTCTTTTTGGCGCGTGTGATGCCCACATAACAAAGTCTGCGTTCCTCCTCTATTTCCGATTCATCCTCCATGGAACGATTGCTCGGAAACAGGCCTTCTTCAAGTCCACAAAGAAAAACATAGGGAAATTCAAGCCCTTTCGCGCTGTGCAGCGTCATCAGCACCACGCTGTCCGAAGAGGAGTCATAGTTATCAATATCGGAAACAAGCGCGGTTCTTTCCAAAAACTCCGCCAGCGTCGGTTCGCCACCCTCTTTTTCATATTCAATCGCGGAGTTGATAAACTCCTGAATATTTTCAATCCGCGTCTGATTTTCAACGCTGTCCTCCATACGCAGCATGGAGAGGTAACCGCTCTTTTCCAAAATATATTCTATCAACTGTGACGGTGACTTTTCCTCCATCTTTCCCCGCATGGTTTCAATCAAGTCTGTGAATGCGGTCAGTTTTCCGGCAATTTTGGACAGCTCTTCGATCTGCGCGGATTGCTTCATTGCCTCAAACATACTGACTCCCCTCTCGTTCGCGGCAGATGCGACTTTTTCGAGGGAGGCCGTCCCAATTTTCCGTGATGGCTCGTTCACAATTCGAATCAGGCTAATATTGTCGTCCGGATTAAACACCAGACGCAGGTAAGCCAATGTGTCCTTAACCTCCTTGCGGTCGTAGAAGCGAAGTCCGGCAAGAACACGGTACGGAATGTGCCAACCAGAAAGTGTCGTCTCAATGACACGCGACTGCGCGTTGGTCCGGTATAAAATGGCACAATCCGAAAAGCGAAAGCCATTGATGTTTACCGCATCATCGATTTGCTTTGCGATGTACTCCGCCTCTCCATATTCATTTTCTGCTT
>CABSKZ010000516.1 GCA_902478395.1 uncultured Eubacteriales bacterium
TCTTTGCTCTGCTCTGGATTGGTGTAATTTATATGTTCTTTTATATGCCAATCAGTACGCTTTTTCCTCTCATCTGTATGTCATACTTCAAAGGAACACCGGCCCATGCCTCTGCCGCTGAAATTGCTTTTGCGGTTGGTATGCTGCTTGGCGGAGTCATTCTGAGCATTTGGGGCGGTTTTAAGAAACGGCGGTACACCATCGGTCTTTCCGTTCTCCTGATGGGCGTTAGCAATATGCTCTCCGGGCTTTTGCCGCCAGACGCATTTCTTGTCTTTGTTGTGTGCTGTACTGTTATGGGAATTTCCGCTCCATTTTACGGTGTGCAAAATGCGATTTTTCAAGAAACGGTCAAACCAGAATATCTGGGGAGAGTTTTTTCTCTACTGACAAGCGCCGCTTCCCTCGCCATGCCGTTTGGCCTTGTCATTTCCGGGCCTCTGGCGGAGCGGCTGGGAGTTGAGAAATGGTTTGTCATTTGCGGAATTGGCATTATCATCGTTGCGCTTGCCGTATTTTTACTACCCGGTTTGAGAGAGATTGACAATACGCAATAATCAACTGCACCTTTTTCTATTACTAAACAAAATGCCTGGATGGTGGTTCTGAAAAACCAGAACCGCCGTTCAGGCATTTTTTATCTTCGTCCTCTCTGCGGTTTTGGATTCTTCAGCAAGTCGGATTTTTCCGCAATCTTTTTCAGCCACTTCCGTTCTTCTACTGACAGCTTCCTAAAATTCAGCTTGAGCCGTTTGCAGATAAACGCCAAGTACGCTTGTTCCGTGTCGCTGTCCTGGCTGACGATTTCACCAGCAGTTTCCAGCATTTCTTTTAGCGGGTTATCCTCTGGGACGCTGAAAAAATCGTCCTTGTGTGTTTCCCGCAGAGCAAGGGCAATCCCGTTTATGTCCCGTTGTATCACATAGCGGCAAAACTCGTCCTCATCAATATGGGCGGTGATAAGCTGTCTTAACTGCGTATCACTCATGCCAGGATTATGCTTTTTTATAACAGTTGCGCTCATCGTGTCCACTATGGCGTTTGCACCCTGCGCCTGTTTCAGTGCCGTTCCGTTCACATAGATTTCAAGGTCAGCCATCAGCCGGGGGAAATCCGGGTGCGCCGCCAGCTCACACAGCAGGGTATTGTCTATCCTCCCGCTTTTCAGCAGGTCAATCATTTCATCACTCAAACGCAGGTCTGCAAGATCGGCGTTTGGGTGATTTTTCATTTCAGACAGCCCCAGCAGATAATCAGCGGTCACACCGTAAAACTTCGCCAGCCGGATAAGGGCATAGTGGCTGATGTCCTTGAAGTCTTCCGTTTCGTAACTGCCCAGCGCAGACTTGGAAAGCCCGGTCTGCTCCGCAAGCTGCCCCAGCGTCAAGCCACGCTCCACACGTAGGTCTTTTAATCGCTCTTGTATGGATAAAGACATATTCACCCTCCTTGCTAGCTCAACGAAAGAGAAGCCGTTATGCTATGTACTATGCTCATAGCATAACGGCATAGGCATTTACAGTTTTATTTTACCATTTGCTACATCTTCACGAAATTTATCAACAAGCTTCGCTGTCAGCTTGGATTTACCGTAGTGTTCAAGTACAAAAGTACGATAACTTTTTCCATCTACAAGCACATCACTTTTTCTGGTCAACAACCAATTTCCGTTACCTCCTCCCTGTTCTCTAATATTCCAGTCTTTCCCATATCTTTTATAGATTTCATCTTTTTTACCTTGAACAGACATTGATTCGCTTGGAATATAAACAATTTGCATAATAGCTCCTCCTTTATTTTGTGCAAGAAGACCAGAAACCTGAATTTGTCTTTTATCTTTTTTTGATTATATCACAAATCCGAGAGCGTGGAAATAGGGAGTTTTTCAGGCTGATTTCCTACCTCTTGGATATACGGCACAGGCGGTCAAAAAGGTGTAGACTTGGGATAGTTCCTGTCTCTTATACACATCTCCGAGCCCACGAGACC
>CABSKZ010000517.1 GCA_902478395.1 uncultured Eubacteriales bacterium
GTTCTACGCCTTTGCGGAAAAAGCACTTACTTTGCCGGAAGTCAAGAGTTTGCTCATGTCCGCCGTCAACGCCCAAAACGCCACCGAGCAGAAAGGAAAGGGATAAATATCGCACTGTTCCATTTTCATGTAACGCAGATCAAACGAAGCGCCGGGCAGTCGGTTGTGGCATCCGCCGCCTACCGCTCCGGCGAAAAACTGCACAGCGAGTATTACGGCGAAGACAGCGACTACACCCGCAAAGGCGGCGTGATCTGTTCCGAAATCCTTCTGCCGCCCCATGCCCCGCCGGAATATGCAGACCGGCAAACCCTCTGGAATGCCGTAGAGAAAGCCGAGCGCGGTAAGAAAGCACAGCTTGCATACAGTTTTGACATTGCTTTGCAGAACGAATTCTCCATGCAGGAGAACATCGTCCTTGCAAGGCAGTTTTTGTTGGAGAACTTTGTTGGCCGGGGCATGGTAGTGGATTTCGCCGTACACCAGCCGGACAAGGAGGACGGCGGTATCCAGAACCCGCACTTCCATGCGCTGTGCCCCATCCGGCCCATCTTGCCGGACGGCCGGTGGGGCAGCAAGCAGCGCCGGGAATATGTGCTGGACGAACACGGCGAGCGCATCCGGGACGGAGCTGGAAACTATGTGTTCAACGCTGTGCCCACCACCGACTGGAGCAGCCCCGACACCTTGGAGCAGTGGCGGCAGGCATGGGCGGAGTTGTGCAACGCCAAATTCGCGGAGAAAGGTTTGGATTGCCGCATCGACCATCGCAGCTATGAGCGTCAGGGTGTGGAGCAGTTACCCACCGTCCACGAAGGCCCCACCGTCAAGGCGATGGAGCAAAAGGGTATCCGTACCGACAAAGGCGACCTCAACCGCTGGATTAGGAAAACTAACGCCATGCTGCGGGAGGCAAAGCAAAAAATCGCATCCCTGATCGGCTGGCTAAAAGATGTCAAAGCCGAGCTTTCCGCGCCCCAACCGCCTACGCTGGTAGAACTACTGTCCGCTTACTATGACGACCGTAACAGGGGCGCATACAGCGGCAAGGCTAAAATCGGAAACTTGAAAAAGTTTTCGGAAACCGTCAGTTATTTGGAATCCAAGCAGCTCCGCACCACCGAGGATTTGGACGCGCTGCTGAACTCTATGCAGGAACAGATTGACACGCTGAAAGAATCTGCATCCGGGAAACAGGCCCGCATCAAGGAATTGGACGAGCTGCTCCGCATGACGGACTATTACCAGCAGGGCAAACCCGTTGCCGACAAGCTGAAAACCATCCGCTTTGAGAAATCTCGTCAGAAATACAAGGAAGAGCATGAGAACGTGTCGCGGACATTTTACATGGCTGAGCGCAAGCTGAAAGATCAGTGGTTGGACGGGAAAATCTCCGTCCATGCGTGGCGCAGAGAGAAAGCCAAGCTGGAAACGGAATATCAGATGTTGCAGCAGAAGATCAAGCCCCTGCACGCCGATACAAAAAAACTCTGGGCTATCCATTACAGCATCTATCAGGTGCAGCATGAGCAGGAGCGCCAAAACGCCGTTACACGGCAGAAAAAGCAGGAAATCGAACACTAAACCTTACACATTTTCAGGAGGCACTTATGGACAGCAAATTGAAAATCCCACCAGAAATCATAGACGGTTCGGATACGCCGGAAGAATACCATTTTTCCAATCCCGGCCCCACCGCCCCGCCGAAACGCAATTTCTGGATCGGAGCGGACGGACACATCCATGTAAAAAGTCTCTCTGCATTCTGGCTGCCGGAATTTACCTTACAAAAGGAGATTGGCGGCACGGTTTACACCGTCACTGGCAGTTATGACGGCACGGAGCCGCTGAATCGGAAGATGGAGCGCATCATGGCTGAAAAGTTTACAGAAAAGATGGAGGATAGCGAATGACAAATACCCGGAATCTTGGTACAATAGAAACAGCCAATCCTGTACTGGCAGTTGCCCCTTTGAAGGAGGA
>CABSKZ010000518.1 GCA_902478395.1 uncultured Eubacteriales bacterium
AGGTATAATGCTTTATGTGAAAATTTATGTCGTTATACGTGACATCTTTGGGAAGTATATCAGATAATAGAAAGCAGCGTGAAATTTTGAAAAAACTATTGATTGCTATCGTAATGGTATGGTCAATTTTTTTGCAAACCACATCGCCGATTTCCTTTGCAGCCAATCCGGATCAGGTTGTTCGGGTTGTGTTTCCCAACTTCAAAAATTTGAGCGAAGAAACCGGCGACGGCCTCTATTCAGGATATCTGTATGAATATTTAATGGAAATCTCAAAATATACCGGCTGGACATATGAATTTATCACCGGAACAGAAGATCAGCTTGTTCCGCTGATGGAAATGTTAGAAACCGGAGAAGCAGATGTCATGGGCGGCATTGTGAAAAATGAGGAAAGCATGCGGCTATACGATTTTCCTGAATTCAGCACTGGCGCTTCCTATACAACACTTTCCACTTTGGAGAACAGTACGCGTTTTAGCGAAGGGGATTACCAAACCTATAATGGTATGCGTGTGGGAGTATTCCGGAACGCGTCACAGCGTAGAAAGAAATTGGAACAGTTTTGTGAAATTAACGGAATCAAAGATATGACGACGGTCAGTTACGCCTCCGGCGCAGAATTATTTAGGGGGTTAGAAGAAAATGAGGTTGATGCCGTTCTTTTAAGCGACATTAGCGTTCCGGAAAATAACAGGGTCATCGCGCGGTTTGGGGCTGATCCGTTCTATTTTGCCATAACAAAAGGGAGAACCGATCTCGTAAACGGATTCAATATGGCTATTTCTAAAATTAAAGAATCCGATTCAAGCTTCGATAGCGATTTATATGAAAAATATTTTCCGATGAAGACGAACGGTAGTTTGGTACTCTCCGAAGAGGAGCGCGCTTATATTGAGACATGTGGGCCGGTTTCGGTTGCGGCTGGCTTACAAACCGCACCGCTTGACTATTTTGACAAGAACGGAGAATTTAAAGGAATTTCCGCGGATATCCTGAAAAAAATTACGGAATTGACAGGTCTCCAGTTTCATATTGTGGAAGCGAAGAATCAGGAAGAAGCTTATAAAATGCTTCGTGAGGGACGGGCACAGCTGGTTACGAGCGTGTTTGATAATATTAACTATGCACCTTTGGAGGATATCACCGTGCTAAGCCCCTATTTATCAGCTCCTATGACGATGGTCATGAAAAATGATATGGCGAAGGAGGATATCGGGCACAGTGCCATGGGAATTACAGATAACCGTTCACTGAAGGCACATGTACGGAATGAAAACTATATTGTGTACAATTCTCTGGAAGAATGCATGAAAGCGGTTAATCGCGGAGAGGTCGATTACTGCTATGGCAATGCCTATTCAGTGGAATATTACAAGCGCAGTCATGCTATGGATAAATTGACTTTATTGACGATGCCCAACAACGAATCCTCGGTATGCTTGGGAATAAAAGCGCCGGCAGATATTATGCTGATGGGAATTTTAAATAAGGCAGTTTCCCATATCTCGGAGGGGACGCTTCAGCAGATTATTTTTGATAATACATCAAAGGTGCAGTATTCAATGAGCTTCTCCGCATTGCTCCGTATGAACATATGGCTGGTAATATCAATGGTATCAGGCTTTTTTCTGCTCATCATTTTGATTATCACATGGTTTTACAGAAAGCGAAGGGTTATGCAGGAGCAGTTTTATCAATACTACCGTAACCTGGGCAGCCTCATGAAGGAAATACTGTTTGAATATGATTGTCGGGCCGACTGCCTCACGCTGACCGAGAAAGATCTTTTGAAATTCGGATTGCAACCTGTTACAAAGAATTTTATGAAGCGCTTTCATAATGGGGAGTGGCCGGAGCTTCGGGCACAAATTGTCCCCCTGTTCGAAGAAGGATTGGGAAAAAAGTCAACAGAAATGACAAAAGAAATGAAGTTGCAGTTACCTGACGGAACCAACAGGTGGTACCGTGTCACGGTTGCTG
>CABSKZ010000519.1 GCA_902478395.1 uncultured Eubacteriales bacterium
CAGACGGTCGTTGTCCCGCTGGTGCAGGCCGATGGAAGGCTCGTCCAGAATATACAGAACCCCCATGAGGCTGGAGCCGATTTGCGTCGCCAGTCTTATACGCTGCGCCTCCCCGCCGGACAGTGTCCCGGAGGCGCGGGATAGGGTCAGGTAGTCCAACCCCACATCAATTAAAAAACCTAACCGCTCGTTAATTTCCTTGAGGATTAGCCGGGCAATGGCTTCCTCTTTTTCAGTCAGTTCCAGGCTGTTGAAAAACTCTTTGGCCTTCGTGACCGGCATGCGGGTCACTTCATCAATATTCTTACCACCCACCGTAACTGCAAGAATCTCTTTTTTCAGGCGTTTTCCATTACAGTCCGGGCAATTTTTGATGGTCATCACCCGTTCAATTTCCGACTTCATATATTCGCTCCCGGTCTCCTTGTATCGCCGTTCGAGGTTGTTGACAACCCCTTCGAACGCGGCGGTGTAATTTGCCGAGCCATAGGAACGCTCATAGGTTAAATGCAGCTTTTCGCCTTTTGTGCCGTACAATAGAATATCAATGATATCTTCCGGCAGTTCACCGACCGGAGTGTCCAGCGAAAAACCGTATTTATCCGCTAACGCCCGGTAATACATGCCGGCGGTAGTAAAACCATTGTCCGGATTCGACCACCCGGACGCCTGTATGCCTCCCTGATTGATGGACTTTTTCTTATCCAAAATCAATTTCGGGTCAACCTTCATCATGCTGCCGAGGCCAAGGCAGGTCGGGCAGGCGCCGAACGGGCTATTGAAGGAAAACATGCGGGGCGCAAGCTCCTCCATGCTGATGCCGCAGTCGTCACAGGCATAATTCTGGGAAAACAGCATCTCTTCGCCGTCCACGAGGTCAATCAGCACCAGCCCGCCAGCGAGGCTGAGTGCGGTTTCCAGCGAATCGGTCAGACGCTGTTTGATGCCATCTTTTACGACCAGACGGTCAATGACAATTTCAATGTGGTGCTTTTTGTTCTTCTCCATGGTAATTTTCTCGGACAGGTCATAAATAATACCATCGACGCGGACGCGCACGTACCCGCCTTTTTTCGCATCCTCCAACAGCTTCTGGTGCTCGCCCTTTTTCGCCCGGATGACCGGGGCAAGAATCTGAAACTTCGTCCCTTCCGGCAACTCCAGAACCCGGTCGACTATCTGATCAATCGTCTGCTTTTTAATTTCCTTGCCGCATTTCGGACAGTGTGGGATGCCGATATTGGCAAACAGCAGGCGGAGGTAGTCGTAAATTTCCGTAACCGTACCAACCGTGGAGCGCGGATTCTTGCTCGTGGTTTTCTGGTCGATGCTGATGGCTGGGGAAAGGCCGTCGATGTACTCGACATCCGGCTTTTCCATCTGTCCCAGGAACTGGCGTGCATAGGAGGACAGGGATTCAACGTACCGGCGCTGCCCCTCCGCATAAATCGTGTCAAATGCAAGGGAGGATTTCCCCGAGCCGGAAAGCCCCGTGAGAACCACCAGCTTGTCACGCGGAATGGTGACGTCCACGTTTTTCAAATTGTGTTCCTTGGCGCCTTTTATAAAAATATTTTTATTCGACATAAATGCAAGTGCCCCTTTACAAACATTTGTTCTGTTATTATACCTCTTTTCGCGAATTTTGTCAATGGAAATATTCGCTGAAAATTTACAAAAAGACTGCCGCAATTATGCACAGTCAGATAGGCCGCGGAAGAAATTCCAACAATCGCGGAACGCGCGGATATAAACTGTGGTTTCCACTTCCGCTGCAAGATAGAGACGACAGTCTTCCAGCCTCCGAAGCGCTTCGGCCTGTTGCGGTTCAAGCTGAGTTTCTAGTTTTTCATATTATGCTGCATATGCCTCAGTCAGCTTCTTTTGAACTGTATCCTCTTCTTTTCTTTCAACAGCTTCTTGTGCGGACAGCGCAGATAGATAAGTTATAGTTTCTTCAAAAAAAATTTTGACATATAAAA
>CABSKZ010000520.1 GCA_902478395.1 uncultured Eubacteriales bacterium
CGTTTCCGACGTGCTGTTTGCGTTTCGGTGACCGGTTTGTCCTGTTGAAAACTGCTGTTCTTCTTTGTATACTGGTACTATGATATGAAATATCAGGCTCCGAATACCTGTGCAGACGAAGGAAATAACGGCCCAGAGCCTGTGCGGGCCGCTTTTGAAACGGAAAGGGAGTATCCATTTATGAAAGAAGTATTGAATGTAGGTGTTATCGGCCTGGGCAACCGCGGCTCCAGCCTGCTGGAAAACTGCATCCTGCCCCAGCCGGGCGTTCGTGTGCTGGCCGTGTGCGACAATTATGAGGACCGCCGGGAGAAGGGCGTGCAGCTTGTGACGGCAGCGGGCCAGCCCGCGCCCCGCGCTGCGGCGGATTACCGCGAGGTACTGGCCATGCCGGAAATCGACGCTGTGGTCATTATGGCGTCGTGGGAATCCCATCTGAACCTTGCCTGCGACGCCATGCGCGCAGGCAAGTATACGGCCGTGGAGGTGGCGGGCGCATATTCTGTGGAGGACTGCTGGAAGCTGGTGCGCACCCACGAGGAAACGGGCGTACCCTGCATGATGCTGGAAAACTGCTGTTTTGGCCGCGACGAGCTGATGGTGCTGAATATGGTGCGCCAGGGCCTGTTCGGCGAGGTGGTGCACTGCCAGGGAGGTTACCGCCACGACCTGCGGGAGGAGGTTTCCACCGGGCGCGAGATGCGGCACTACCGCTTCCGCAACTACCTGTACCGGAACTGCGAAAACTACCCCACCCACGAGCTGGGCCCCATTGCAAACGTGCTGGACATCAACCGCGGCAACCGCATGCTGACGCTTGTTTCAGTGGCGTCCAAGGCCGCGGGGCTGCACGAATATCTGCTGCGGGAAAAAGGCCCGGACTACGACGCTGCAAACATGAATTTTGCCCAGGGCGACGTGGTCACGACCATCATCAAATGCGCCCGGGGCGAAACGATCTGCCTGACGCTGGACACCACCTTGCCGCGGGCCTATTCCCGCGGGTTCCATGTGCAGGGGACAAAGGGCATGTACATGGAGGACAACAAGAGCGTCTTTTTAGACGGCAAAGACAACGAGTATGATTTTAAGTGGAACGAGCGCTGGAACAGCGCCGAGGAGTACCGCGAGCAGTACGACCATCCGGTGTGGAAAAAATATCTGGCCGAAGGCGTGCGCGGCGGCCATGACGGCATGGACTGGCTGGTGTTCCGCTCGTTCTTCGACGCCGCAAAGGCGGGCGCGCCTGCGCCCATCGACGTATATGATGCGGCGGCATGGATGAGTATTTCCTGCCTGAGCGAGCAGAGCGTGGCCATGGGCGGCGCTCCCGTGGCCATTCCGGACTTTACCAACGGCAAGTGGATGGAGCGCGCTCCCTGGCAGCCGTAAAGCGGGAGCCTCCGGTATTTTATGCTCCGCTCCCTTTCTGAAAAAATGAAAAAACAGCGGGCCGCGCCCGTGGGAAAAAGCCTTCCGGTTTTCCGGAAGGCTCAGTTTTTTCGACAAAGATACCTATGTCGATCCAATGTTTCACATCTGGGAATGCAGAGAAGATGAAGAAACAGCGCGGAGTGCAGACGAAGAAGCGATCGGGATTGTAATTGATTGGCTGCACGACGAAAAGCGGTTCGAAGGCACGGCATCGGAGCTGTTGGAAATTCTCCATGACGCTCTGCCCTGCGAGCTCCGTCCCAACATTCTCAGCCGCTGGCTGAACAAGCACAAGGGAATGCTGAAAGCAAACGGCGTGAGTTACACGCTCAGGCGCACACGCGACAGCAGGACGATCTGTCTGAGCTGTGACGGTAATGACGCAAATGACGATATTTCTTGGAGCGGGGCGGCGTCCAAAATACCGTCACCATCGTCACAACCGTCACAGGCCGCGGCTTTGCCCGGTGTTTCGCGCCAAAGACCGGGGACGGAAAGATGCCCGCCTCTGCCCTGAAAAAGCTTCACAGGGCCGCTGTGGCCGGG
>CABSKZ010000521.1 GCA_902478395.1 uncultured Eubacteriales bacterium
CTTTGGATTTGTCCTGCCCTGCTCTAAGAAAGATTTTGCTGCCCGCAGCGCCTTCTCAAATTCTTCCGGTGTATTTTTAGAAAGTGTCGGGGTGTATGGATAGCCGATGTATTCATAATCGTCGGTCTGAATCGTTCTCGGGCTGGGGTCCCAGCCCATAGAAACATTCGGGTAATATGGCAGCTGGTATTTTTGTGTAAATTTTTCAAAATCCGCAATGTTTTCCTGCGCGAATGCCGCGTAATCCGTTTCCGGAAAGTCCGGCATTTCATGGTGATGAATCCACACATAAGAAGTCACGCTGTCAAACCCAAGCGCGTCCAAAAGCTCGTTTACATTTGCCGCCTTCTTTTCTCCAGGCAAAATCTGCTGCCCCCAAACCACCGCGTTCAAATGCAGTTCTCCAAGCCCCGCCTTACGGACACGTTCCCGCAGCTCGTCAAGTATTTTTCTGGTAGAAGGCACGTCCTCTAAACCGGAAACCAGCCCTGCTATCATGTAAAAGGAGAGGTATAATCCGCCGTTCACACGCCAGTAGGACGGATGGCAAAAATAATTCTGAATCATATGCTCCGTCGCGTCGTAAAACGCCTGATAGCTGACCTCTCCTCTCGCCAGTGTTTGCGAACCCAGTGCAACGCTGCGCTGTGCCGGATGGATATCCACCCAATCGTGGTTCGCCCACATGAGCGAAAATTTCAGCTTGTCATTGTTTTTTGCCTTTAAAAATCCATCTTCCAGACACCGCTGCAAATATGGCCCGTCCTCGTACCAGTACCAGTCAAAAATAAAGGACGTAATGCCGTGGTCCGCGGCCGCGTCTATCTTTTTCTCCATCACCTTTGGGTCCGATTCGTCCTCATAGCCCCACAGGGGCACCTTTGGCTGGTCGTGCCCCGGGAACCGCGGCGTCGCCGCTTTCACCAGGCGCCACTCGTTCCACCCTGCTCCGTGCCATTTATCATTTCGCTTATCGGTATGGTAATTGGGGAAATAATAAACCCCGACTTCACATTTATCTGCCATACAAAATTCCTTTCTGTCCACAATGAATTTAAAAAACGTTCTGATGCCTTACTGTGGGCGGATAAGACATCAGGTAATCCTTGGCCGCAATATTCTGGGCAGCAGCAAAAAACCAGGAGGCGTCCCGCCGCCGGCAAAGCATTCTGCCCCTGCTGCCTAAATTTTATAAACCTGGCGGAAAGCCGTCGGCGTGCTGCCGGTTATCTGGCGGAAAACCGTATAAAAATAATTCAGGTTTAAATACCCCACGCGTTCAGAAATTTCCTTTACCTTTAACGTTGAGTTAATGAGGAGCTTTTTTGCCTCCTGCACTCGGATTTCATTCAGATAATTCGTAAAGCTCTCCCCAATGTTCTTTTTGAACAGCTGGCCCAGGTAGACCGGGTTCATGTTGTATTTATCCGCTATGACCTTCAGGCTGATATGGCTCTGGTAATTTTCCCCCACAAAGCGCAGAACCTCCGCAATTACCGGGCTGATATCCTTTTCATCCGGCTTGATGATATCAATACAGTCAAAGATGATGTACTGAATCCATGTTTTCATGGCCTGAACCGTTTCCAGCCGGTAAATATCGTCAAAAAGAAGCTTGAGGTTGGAGAGAAACAGCTTGTCGCCGGGCTTGATATCGCGCACCATCGCTGAGATATTACATACCAGCTCCATAGTAATGTTATAAAATTTCTCCGGTGTATACAGCTTCGCGTACAATTCGTCCAGCAGCGCTTCCACACCTTTTTTGTCCTGCCGCTCCATGCAGATATTGAGATTTTTTAAAAACACGGCAAAATCAATATCGTCGGAAAGCACCTTCTTCTCCGGGTTTAAAAAAGTGGCATGATTCGGAAGCATCTTGTGTTCCTGCAGTTTTTTCGCCTTTTGATAGCTGAGCGGCGTATGCTCACTTCCCTCTACCATTTCTCCCGCCGTGATAAAC
>CABSKZ010000522.1 GCA_902478395.1 uncultured Eubacteriales bacterium
TATCTCAATATCTCCCAGAGTCAGGGCAGAAGGCTCCAGGTCAGTTGCATGGAGAATCTGAATATTTTTTCCCTGTAAGGCTCCCAGGATGGAGCGAAAGATACTTCCGTCTGGGTCAGAAGTACGGATGACAATAATCTCTTTCATACAATTCCCTCCGTTGGCCGCCAATCCTGCACCGGGCAAAGAGAAGCGGCGGTCTTGATCTCTCAAAACCGCCGCTGGGATATGTGGAGTGAGCGTACGAAAGCAACCTGCCCGGCAACGGTTTTTTTCTTTCCCTATCGGGCGGGGCAGGATGACTTCGTATTTAGATTTAGTGATTTATTCGATGGTTTCTATCGAATCTACAATGCTCATATTTGAGATTTTCCGTAAAGGAATGGCTGTTGCCAATAAGCAAGCGCCTACTGCCAAGAGGGTTGCTTCGAGGATAGACAGGACAGGGATTGCGACAAACTGAATGGTATCACTGGTAGCTGCCTCAATAAAGATCGTACAAATATATCCCAGAATACTGCCAATTACAGAAGCAGTTATCCCGTAATATGCACCTTCCCAAAGAAAAGTCTTGTAAAGACTTGACGCACTCATACCAATGGCTCTCTGCATACCAATTTCCGTTACTCGGGTGTGGATATTGGTGTAGACGGTATTGATAATATTGAGAATACCAATCAGGCCGACAAAAAGGATCAGCCCCCATGCCAGCATTTGAATTTGAGCAAAGCTCTCTTGTAGCTGCTGGTCGGTTTCTTCATACGACAGGAATGTTGTCCCCGGTGTCTGCTTACAAAAATCCTCAACAAATGTATCAAAGGTTTCCCGGTCTACATCTTTATTCAGCGTAGGTAAAAACTCGGAATAGGTATTTTTCCCTGTCAGTTGTTCGTAAATGCTATCATCGACAATCACCTGAACACCATTTGTAAAACCGCCATTCCCGATACCAAGATAACCTTCATAACCATCCAGCGTTTCCAATACTGCTAAATCTGCACCTGCAACACAGATGGTAGAACCTGCTTCAATACTTGTAAATTCCAACGGTTCCTCGCCGTAGCTAACGGAGATCGGATTGCGTACCACGCAAGCATTTCCTGACTTTAGTTCCTCAAGCTGATCCGCGGATAGTTCTGAACCCATAAAATAATCCCAATATTCATCATTAAGGCCAATAACCTGAAAAGTCTCACCAGGTTTTAATGCAAACCCAATATCAATGCCGTCAGGTTTGCCCGCTTCATTCTGCTCGTAAAGAGAAAATTGAATAGCGGCCACACTTTGAACGGACTCGTTTTCCTGCAACTCACGTAAAGCATCCGCAGAAAATCCCACAGTTTCATTTGTAATCTGATAATCACCTAAATGGCTCTCCTGAAGGGCGCTGGCCGCATTTAGTATTGTCGTAAATCCTTGCAAGGCAATAAATACTGTGATACTCATAATCAGGGACAAAACTGTTATTGCTGTCCGCCCCTTATTTCTTTTCAAGTTGAGCCGTGCATAATATGCTTCAAAGTTGCGTATTTTTCTGGTTCGGCGTTTTCTGCGATGGATTTTCAAATTAGTTCCAGACATTGCCATAATGGGAGATACTTTTGCAGCAGACCGTGCTGCCGGCAATGCGGCGAACATTGCAAAGATTAAGGTAATAGCACCGCTGATAATCAACGAAATCACTTTCAGCGAACTGTTTTCTGCAATCAACGCTTGGAGTTCCGTCGCATTTTGAACCAAAAAGAGTTCAGGCGAAATCAGCCCGGTAGCTGCCGCCAAAATCCCGCTGGCACTTAGTGAACCAAGAAGCATACCGACAGGAATACCAATTACACACAGCAGGATTACTTCAATTACAACGATTTGATAAAGCTGACCTTTCTCGCCACCAATCGCCCGTAGCGTTCCGTATCCCTTCATTCGTTTAGATACGGAGATTTTCAAAATGTTGTAGATCACA
>CABSKZ010000523.1 GCA_902478395.1 uncultured Eubacteriales bacterium
ATATTCTCACTAAGCTCACCCTTCGCTTCACTCGGATTCACTAAGTGTTCATATTATACCACATCCGCCAGGTTTTGAAAAGCCAGCGGCGGCCTTGCGTGAAAATTTAAGGTTGCCGTAAGGTAAAGTTAAGATTCACGAAAGGAGGGGGTGGTACAATCGTCTCACTGAACAAGGAAAGGAAGGATACCATTATGAATGAAATTGTACGGACAAACGGGCTGACCAAGCGGTATGGGGACAACCTGTGCGTGAACAACCTGGATTTGGAAGTGAAGGAGGGGCGGATTTACGGCTTTTTAGGCCCGAACGGGGCGGGGAAATCGACCACGCTCAAAATGCTGCTGGGCCTTGTGAAGCCAGAGAAGGGGGAAATCGACATCTTCGGCAAGCGGTTAAACGCCAAAAACCGGATTGAAATTCTGCGGCGCACAGGCTCGCTGATTGAATCGCCCTCCTATTACGGCCATTTAACAGCGCGGGAAAATTTAAAGATTTTCCAGCTGCTGCTCGGCGTTTCGGCCGCCAACATCGATGAGGTGCTGAAAATCGTGCGGCTGGATAAGCAGCAGGGGAAAAAGGTTTCCGCCTATTCGCTCGGCATGAAGCAGCGGCTGGGGCTGGCGGGCGCGCTGCTCTCGTTTCCGAAGCTGCTGATTTTAGACGAGCCGACAAACGGGCTGGACCCGGCGGGCATCCAGGAGATGCGGGAGCTAATCCGCTCCCTGCCGCAGGCGTATGGGATGACGGTCATCGTCTCCAGCCATTTGCTTTCTGAAATCGACCAGATGGCGGAGGACGTCGGCATTATCGCGAACGGGAAAATGATGTATCAGGGTGCGCTGGAGCGGCTGCACGAAATCGACCGCACAAAGACGCTGGAGGAGATTTTTTTAGACCTCACCGGAAAGGAAATGAGCCTATGAAAACGCTGCTGTATTGTGAACGATTCAAGACAAAGCGGAGGTTTGTCCTGCTGACGGCGCTTGCCATTACCGCGGCGGAACTCTTCTGGGTGATGTACGGGCACTATTCGCAGGACGCGCTTTCCAAAGGCTGGATGATGTTCTTGTATCAACTCCCGCTGATAAACGCAATGTTTTTGCCGCTGCTTTCAGTGGTGGTCGCATCGCGGCTGTGCGACATCGAGCACAAAGGGGGCGCGCTCAGGCAGCTGTGCTGCACCGTGCCGCGCGGCAGGCTCTACGACGCGAAGCTGGCCTATGGGCTGGGGATTGTCCTCGTCTGCATAGCCGCCCAATTTGCGGCGGTGTATCTGTTCGGAAAGCTGCGCGGGTTCGGAGGGGATTTCCCGCTTGGGCTGTACCTGTTGTATCTGCTGTTTACGGTCCTGCCGGCGGTGGCGGTTTACATTGTTCAGCACACGTTATCGCTGCTGTTCAAAAACCAGGCGGTTCCGTTTTTTGCCGGCATCATTGGGGAATTCTGCGGTGTGTTTTCCATGTTTCTGCCACAGCTGCCGTGGCTCCGCAAATCCCTCCTGTGGGGATATTTTGGCGTGCTCCAATTTGTGGGAGGCGACTACGACAAGGCAACCAGAACCAGCAGCTTTTATGTAATGGACATCGACTGGACGTTTTTCGCGGTGTTGGCTGCGGGCACGGTTCTGCTTTACCTGGCCGGAAAAAAATTGTTTTGTGAAAAGGAGATGTGAGAGATGCTGTTTCAACTGATACGGGCCGAACGGCTTAAGCTGAAGCGCGCCCCGGTGTGGCTCGCGTTTTTGCTCATGCCGGTTGTTCCGGCGCTGCTGGGGACGCTCAACTACCTGAATAATTTAGAAATACTGCAAAGCGGCTGGTATAGCCTGTGGACGCAGCACACGCTGTTCACCTGCTACATTTTTCTGCCGATTATGCTCGGCGTTTACTGCGCATATCTCATGCGGCTGGAAAATAACAACCACAACTGGAACAAGGTGCTGACGATGCCCGTGC
>CABSKZ010000524.1 GCA_902478395.1 uncultured Eubacteriales bacterium
TCAGCAAGATATTTAAAGAAACACTCGATATCAATTTTTCTGTATATCTAAACACGAAAAAATTTGAAGCGGCAGCGGAAATGCTGACGCACCAGGAACAGTTGAGCGTTACGGAAATTGCGGAAAAGCTGGGGTACTACAATATGCCGTACTTTAACCAGCAGTTCAAAGACAAATACGGCCTGTCTCCCCTGCAGTACAGGAAACGGCATCTGGTTTTATAAATCTTAGCCAACTGGATGGTTCCATACAACAAAGACGCCATTTTCATTTAGAAAATGGCGTCTTTGTTGTATGTGAAAATATCCGTCCGGCAATCCAGGCCGGAGTGCCCTTGCAGTGATCCTATATTATTCCTCGTGATTTTTCTTCCGGATTTCTGCCCGTTTAATTTTGCCGCCCAGCGTCTTGGGAAGCTCGTCCACAAATTCAATAATTCTCGGATATTTATAAGGTGCCGTCACGCGCTTCACATGGTTCTGAAGCTCTTTTTTCAGCTCGTCCGTCCCTTCATATCCCTTTGCAAGCACGATAGTTGCCTTTACCACATTTCCCCGAATCGGGTCCGGCGCAGCCGTAATTGCGCATTCCACAACCGCTGGATGCTCGACCAGCGCGCTTTCCACTTCGAACGGCCCCACCCGGTATCCGGAACATTTTATCACGTCGTCGCTTCTGCCGACAAACCAGTAATAGCCGTTGGAATCGCGCCACGCCACGTCTCCGGTATCATAATATGCTCCGCCCAGACTCTCCTCCGTCAGCTTTTCGTCCTGATAATATCCAACGAACAGGCCGACCGGCGGATTATTCTTCACATCGCGGATTACGATTCTCCCCTCATCGCCATCCTCGCAAATATTTCCTTCATCATCAATCAGCTGGACATCATAGAGCGGCGAAGGTTTCCCCATCGAACCCGGAACTGGGTCGAACCACTGGAAGTTTGCCAGCATAACAGTGGATTCCGACTGGCCAAACCCCTCACAAATTTTCAGTCCCGTCAGTTCTTCCCACTTGCGGAACACCTCCGGATTCAGCGGTTCCCCCGCCAGGCAGCAGTGTTTGATGCAGGATAGGTCAAACCTTCCAACATCCTCCTGCAGCATAAACCGGAACATGGTCGTCGGCGCGCAGAAGGTCGTAACCTGATATTTCGTAATCATCTCCAGCAGCTTCAGCGGAACAAACTTGTCCATATCATACGCGAAAATAACCGCGCCGCAAATCCATTGCCCATAAAATTTACCCCAGCCGAACTTTGCCCACCCGGAATCGGAAACGCTCATATGCAGCTTGTTTTCCTGTACCTGATGCCAGTATTTGGCCGTGGTTATATGCCCCAGCGGATGCGCAAAATTGTGCATAACCATCTTCGGCATCCCGGTCGTGCCCGAAGTAAAATATACCAGCATCAAGTCGTCCCATTTGGTTGCTTTCTCCCCAACTGGACGTTCATATGTATCCGGAAATTTTGCAATCTCCTCTTCAAAATCCAGCCAGCCCTCTCGTTCCTCCACAACAAGGATTTTGTGTCTGAGGGAAGGAGTTTCCGGCTGAGCCTGCTCCACCTGTGTAAGGACAAACTCGTCGTTCACACAAACGATAGCAGATATCTTCGCCGCATTTGCCCGGTAAACAATATCCTTTTTCGTCAGCTGCAGAGAACCCGGAATCAAGACTGCCCCGATTTTATGCAGCGCTACGGCGCAAACCCAATATTCCCACCTGCGGCGTAAAATCAGCATGACAACATCGCCTTTTTTAATCCCGAGACTTTCAAAAAAGTTAGCGGCCCGGTTCGACAGCCTGCTGATGTCTGTAAACGTAAATTTTTCTTCCCCGCCGTGGTCATCGCACCAGACAAGAGCCATTTTTTCCGGCTCGCGCTTTGCCCATTCGTCTATAATATCAAAACCGAAATTAAAATCCTCCGGCACATTTATCTTATAA
>CABSKZ010000525.1 GCA_902478395.1 uncultured Eubacteriales bacterium
TCATAATAGTATTCCACATAGTAACTGTCATCGTAGACGTCCGTTTGTTCTATAACATTAAAGTCGCGGTCCAGCAAATAACAATGAATGAGATTCCTGCCCGCTCCGTTTTCCGATGAGTTATCCTCATACGTTTGCGCCAAATACCGATCCTCGAACCATTTGCAGCTATTTAGATAATACTGCTGGCTATTTTCATCCGCAACAGGCATGGGTTCCCATGTTTTAAAATCCTTGGAGATTTCATATGCCTCCTGCTCGCCGTTGCGTACTTTTCTAAACGCATTTTCTCCGATTGTGCGAAACCACGTTTCTTCCTCTGTCGGGGACTCACAATCCGGGAATAGCTTCCAGGTATCCCAATTGCCGTCGCCAATGGTATAGGTCAACTGATTCCGGCCAGTGATTGAAACAATATAATCACCCACGCACCGATATCTCTCAGGATTATAATACCGGCCTTCTACAATTTCAAAGTTCACAAGGTCATCAGAGACATAATATTGGCCGTAATCCCGAAACACATGCATCCGTCCGTGCAATCGAAATACAAAAACCGGCTGGGGATTCGTACTGACATCAGGGCGGTACTCTCCACCCCCCTCTCCCAAATCCTTCCACGGCTGATCCCGCGTTTTTCTACAAAAGAGCGTACCATCCCCTGAGTAAACAAGTTCCATATCATCAAAACACATAATGTTCCAGGCAGATTGACCGGTTTCCTTTTTAAAGGCCTCACGGTATTCTTCCGTTGCCGTAGAACGCCTCTCAAACGTTTCAAAATTCTCTGTGTAATAAGTCGATACGCCGTCATAGACGTCTCCTGTTTGATATGGAATCACGAACTTACCATCAACATCCACAGAAAATTTGGTATATCGGTCTCTCGTGATATACCCGGGAAAATGATATATTTCCCAATTGTATCCATCCGGAGAGGTTATTACGAAGTTAGACCCGGTTGCCGCAAAAATTTTTCCGTTGCTTTTAATTTGTGAGATTGTTTCGAAAACGCCGGAATCGACTGGCGTCCAATCGAAAAAATTGTGGGATACATAAACGAGTCCGCCCGTCCCCACGACAACATAGGTTCCGTTCATGTACGCGATATCACGGATGCTTCGGTCCTCAAAGTCGTTCCATTTTTTCACTTCAAATGGGATTTCCAAATTCTCGGCATACGCGACTGGAAGCAACCCTACGCTAAGAAAAACAGCTATAGCGATAGACAAAAACTTCTTCATAACTGTACCCCTTTCCTAAAAATTTTATTTATATCCATTTTATTACACGTATAGCTAATAGTCAAGAAGAAGAACAATATATGCGTCAAAAACATTTACGGACGAACAGTGTTGAAACACTAAATAGAATCGACAGGTCCGTTAACACATCTGCTTATTGCATGAATCAATTTGATATGTAGGATATCATGACCTTAATTATATTCTGCATATCAATAGCCATTGGCCACCCGTGACAATGGTGGCATACACTGAGCATATGAGCTCTTTGACCAGCCATGCCTCAAGGCATACCAAATTTTTTCACTTTTGTATTGATTGCAATATCGTTATTAGAATTGCGATATATAATTTTCTGAATATTGGCGAATCTCTTTTGAGATTTAGGCTATATTTCCCGCTACGCTCAGATAAAAAAATTTTGGAAATGCCACTGCTTTTTTTGAACCTCGCGCATAGCACGTGGTCTTCATTGCACAAAAAAAGAAGTCGATTGTTTTAATTGCAATCGACTTCTTTCAGCAAATTTGGTCGGGGTTGCTCGTTGCCAACAATAACCCAAATTACGTATTTGCATGGTGTAATATTGCTGGATTTCGTTTTACAAAAATGAATGTGCATAATATACAAGTAATATACAAATCCTGTGTTTTACAGAATCATAATATTTCCGTTCCACAAACCAGCAATCGTCATCCCGCCATAGGA
>CABSKZ010000526.1 GCA_902478395.1 uncultured Eubacteriales bacterium
CCGCCACGGAGTGAATTTCCTTTTTGGTGGTATAGAAGGATCTGGGACCTGACACGAAATATGCCAGATTGATTAAACCGGTTTCCTCCTCCAATTTAGCGGTCAGCGTCTGGCCGAATTCGCCGTCAAGCGCCTTATATTTGATCTCATCAGATGGGAACACATAGGGCATACCGAACACATTGAATGCGTCACAGCTGGGGGAAATACCATTGGTACTGATACGGGCAATATCCAGCGTGTCCGCTTCCAGCATATCCGCTACGGATGCCTCGTCTCCCAGCGTACCATTGGGGAAAATCTCCACGACCACGGTTCCCCCGGTATATTCATTTACCAGTTCCGCAAATTTTGTATCTCCCGAAACATTCGGTGTTCCATCCGCCTGATTATCCGCCAGTTTAAAGGTGATCGCCGCCGCAGAACCCTCAGTCTCCTTCGGCTCGGTTTCTTTCGCCTCCGCCTCTGTAACGGCCTCCGTCTTCGCCTGCGCCGCGGTCTCAGCAGGCTTTGTCTCGGCCGGTTTCGAGCCGCACGCCGCTAACCCCAATACCATAGCCGCCGCTGTTGCCAATGCGATTTGCTTCTTCATAAATTTTCCTCCTTTGAAATTTAACGTTAAATAAACTCCTTATAAAAGCGTAAATTACTACGCAATATAATACTGATCGGAACATATATGAGTTCTTCTTTGGGACTTATATTCTTAATTACGGCATCAAACAGGATTTGAAAGGCCCGATATCCTTTCTGATATGGGTTTTTATAGATGACAGCTGACAAAACGCCGCTCTCCAGCAGTTCCTCCGTTTCCAAAAACAGGTCGCTTCCAATGATTGAGATATCATCAATTCTCCCCGTATCCTGAATCGCCCTGCAAAGCGGAATACTGTTTTTCGCACGAACCGAATATGCGGCAACGATATCGTCCGTTTCATGAAGCAATTTTTTAAGATTTTGATAGCTGGCCTGCGCATCTCTGCCGTCTTCCGCGACAATCACCTCAATATCCGGGCGATACTGCTTCATATAACTGATGAAACCCTTTGCGTTTAATGTATGGGCAGACTGGGCGGGATTTCCTGCTGCCAGCAGGATTTTCCCATCCTGCTTTTTTAACATGTGGGACATGAGCTCCGCTCCCAGATTTCCAATGTATTCGTCACTGGGCGCTACGCAGCAGATCCGGTTGACTTCTGGCAGGTCGTCGTCGATAAACACGATTTTTGTCCCTTCCCGGGCAAATGCCTGTAAGGTTTTCACCAGCACCTCGCTGTTGGATATAGGGGCGATGATAAGTCCCTGCAGTACATGATCTTTTTCAAAGTACAACTGTTGAAGCCTTTTGATCTGGCCTTCTTCCTCAGATTCTTCCTTGTCATAATAGCATTCCAACAAATTGATGTTGTAGCTGTAAAGCTCCTCATAACAGTTTCGGATTCCTTTAATCATGTAGCTGAAATAGTATTTACCGAATCCCTGAGGATTGGGCAGCACAATGGCGATATCAATGCTCTTTCTTGACAGCGCAGAGGCAATATAATTATTCGTATAATTCAGATCGTTTGCCACGTTGAGAATCTTCATCCGGGTTTCCTCGCTGAGACCGCCCTTGTGGTTCAATGCCCTGTGCACCGTAGCGATGGAATATCCGCTTTTCTCTGCTATATCCTTTATGGTCACTAACTTTTTTTCGCTGTTGTCTTTCATACTCTCCATTTTTAACACCTATTTATTCATAATTTTATAGAAAACGTTTTACAAAAACGATTATCATGGTATAATAGTATCAACTAAAACGTTTTCTGTCAATGCATTTTTCACTAATATGGCAATTTTTTGTCACAAAAAGGAGGCATTATGACCAAACTTCTGTTTTATAATGGTGTAATCTTGTCAGAGCACGGAGAAATCAATGACGGGTATCTCACTG
>CABSKZ010000527.1 GCA_902478395.1 uncultured Eubacteriales bacterium
ACCGGAAACATCAATTTCAGGTGATATGGCTGAAACCCGGAGTATGGCGTATTGACGATTGGTTTTCTTCCTCTTGCTATTTGATTGAAGGTCAGGATAAGGCGTTACTTATCGACACTGGTTTAGGAGAAGGAAACTTAGCGGAGCTTGTGACGTCTCTCACCAATCTTCCGGTAGAGGTGGCTATCACTCATCCCCACGGTGATCACATGCACTGGGTGGATTCTTTTGATCGTGTGTACCTGCATAAAGATGATATTGCCTTGATGAGGGAAAAATCAGATGTATTTCCTGCAACGTTCCGTTATCCGAACAACTCTCATACAGAGTTTATTCCTATTGAGGAAGGGTCGAAGATTCATTTAGGAGACATAGATGTAGAAGTGTGGGAATTATCCGGTCATACTGCGCATTCGGTAGTGTTTGTGGATCGTAGTCATAAATGTATTTTCACTGGGGACGCTATTGGATCTGGTTATATTGTACTTTTGATTTGCTCTGAAGAACATGCAATGGAGACGGTGGAGCAGTACCGGGAAAGCCTGATGAGAATAACCCCTCGCATGTCTGAGCTGAAGAATTTTGCTTGGTTAGGCGGTCATGGAATTCAAGAAAACGGCTGTGATCCGCGTCATCAGCAGGATTATTTAACAAACGAGTCTCAGTATTTTAACCCAATTCGCCAGCAGGTTATGCTGGACATGATCTGCCTGTGTAACAATTTAATTTCTGGAAAGATTTCTTGGAAATCGGTCATGGATTCTCCGGAACATTATTGCAATACAGGTTCTGCAGGAATTTTTTTCCGTTTTATTTAAAAAATCGTGTTTTGAATGAAAAGAAAGCCAGCGTCTTTTAGTCGCTGGCTTTCTTTTGTAAAGAGACCTGCTTGCTGGGCAAGTGGTTCTGGTTTCATAGGGTATCTCAAGGAAAAAGCGGCTCATGATTAATGAATATCGGGATGCACGGCAGAGCAATAACAATTGATTCCATGTGTGATGAGCGTTTAAATTCTTTTTCAAAACAAAAAGAGGTATAATTAGAGAAAAGCTCAACATATAATGCAGCACAAGTATCACAGACAAGGGTGTGTTACGATGAAGCAGAATGTTGAGGATAGAGCCGCCATGCTGGGAGAGTATATCGTAGAGAACAAAGCTACTGTGCGCCGTGCCGCAAAGCAGTTTGGCGTGAGTAAATCCACCGTACATAAGGACGTTGCCGAGCGGCTGCGCAGCGTGGATATGGGGCTTTACAAAGAGGTGAGCAGCGTACTGGCGGTGAATAAAGCCCAGCGACATATCCGCGGCGGTATGGCGACAAAGCGCAAATACGAGGCACAGAAGAAATGAGAAAAGCCCTCCGCAAACAAATACGGAGGGCTAAAATTCTATGCGGTTTTCTATGCGGTTTTAAATAGCTCGGTTAGCTTTTTACAGGTACTTCCTGCGGGGCCTTTTTGTGGCGGCTTTCCGGTAGTGCATACTTGCTTGTGAAGCGGTTGTAATAGCCGGTGAAGCGCGGGTCGCCGGAGGTTTTGATCTCGTTTAAGTAACCGTGTGTGTCCATGGTGGAATCCTTGATCTGGATCAGGCATACCGCAATGTTAGAGCAGTGATCGGAAACGCGCTCGAAATTGTTGAGGATGTCTGAGAGCACGAAGCCGAGCTCAATGGTGCACTTGCCTTCCTGTAAGCGGCGGATGTGGCGGTTTTTCAGTTCAACTTTCAATGAATCGATGACCTGTTCGAGCGGCTCTACTTCGTAGGAAAGCTGTAAGTTGTTCTCGACGAACGCGTCTGTCGTGATGTTCAAAATCTCGATGATGGCACCTGTGAAGACCTCAAGCTCCTGCTGGGCCTTTTCGGAGAATTTCAGATCTTTATCGTGGATCTCGCGTGCAACGCGCAGGAGATTCA
>CABSKZ010000528.1 GCA_902478395.1 uncultured Eubacteriales bacterium
GACTATAACTTGACAATAACTTCTAATCTGCGTTAAAATCAAGCAAACAGCAAGGAGGTGTTTTTATGAAAGCGACTGTTTTATCGGACAATATTCCTTTTGACAATTTGGGCAGTGAGTGGGGCTTGTCCATTTATATTACATATAAAGATAAAAAAATTCTTCTTGACTGCGGAGCGTCCGGGCTTTTTCTCGAAAACGCCAAAAAGCTCGGAATAGATTTGTCGCAGGTAGACTACGCTGTGCTTTCACACGGGCATTTCGATCATTCCGGCGGTATGGAAACATTTTTTACTGTATCAAAAGACGCGCCTTTTTATGTACGCCCCGACTGTGATGCCTGTTATATGCTTGAAAGCGGTAATATGGAGTACGGCGGCGTTCCTGATGCAGTAATGGAAAATTTTAGAGACCGTATGGTTTTTATTGACGGAGATTTTTCACCTTCTGATGGTGTTTTCCTAATCCCGCACAAAACGCCGAATCTCAGCGCCTATGGTGAAGCCGACAGTATGTATATAATACGCTGCGGCACGTTAGCACCAGATGATTACGCGCACGAACAAAGCCTCGTTTTTGATACTGAAAATGGTCTTGTCATCTTCAACAGCTGTTCCCACGGAGGTGCAGACAACATTATTAAAGAAGTCGGCGCGACTTTTCCCAACAAAAAACTGCTTGCGCTCATAGGCGGCTTTCACCTCTTTGAACGCACGGACGACGAAGTGCGCGCGCTTGCGCAGCGCATACGCGCTACCGGCATTATTTCCGTATACACGGGTCACTGCACGGGTACTCGTGCTCTTGAAATACTCGCAGATGAACTCGGAGACCTCGTTCATCCATTCCATACGGGCCTCGTAATGGAATTTTAATCGCCGCTCTCACTCCCAAGCGTGAGCAGATATCGATTGCAGCTTTTGTTTTTATAAAGTCTCTGTCCGAGATAAGTATTGGTGAGAAAAATTATACACTTCTAAATATATTTATGCATAAATGGGTCTAACACCCACAGAAATAACTATGTTCCCTTACAAAAACAATTTTTGTAGGGGAACATAGTTATGTTTAGTGCTGATTTCAATTATACCGATATACAGAAACAAATTGCTGTGGCTGACTTTACAGACGAGCAAATCCAAGAGTTATTCAATCTTCTGCAAACGAAGAAAAGTGAAAAACCTAAACTGACCAAGGAAGAGAAGGCATTTTTCCAATGTTGCAGAGAACATAGAAGTTATACTAACAACAAAGATTTGGATGCTGTTGTATGCCCTCATTGTGGTTCAGTTAAGGTTATAAAGAACGGAACAAGAAACAGTAGGCAGAGATATTTCTGCAAAGATTGTTATAAAACTTTCGGTGACACCAATGGCACCGTTGCCTTTCGCTCCAAGTTGTCTGTTGGCAAATGGATTGAGTTTATCAAGTTGACATTACAGGGTGAGAGTTGCCGTACCATAGCAAAAGAATTGGGTATCAACAAGCAGACCGTTCTGCACAACAGACATAGGATATGTTCTGTCCTCCTTCGGTTCGTCAGCAATCAGGACGATTTCAAGAGCTTGGCTGAAAGCGACGAATATTACTATCCTCTGTCCTTTAAGGACGTTAAAGACCCAATGTTCTTCTTGGGTACACTCGGCAGAATGCCATATACCCATTTGACCTTTGAGAAGAAAATCGAATATGTTGAGAAACAAGGATTTGACATAGATTTCTTGCATAGGTACATTAAAAACGAAGAACAGAATAAAGCTGAATTGTTGGATTATGTTAAACTTGGTGATTTGAAATCACAAGAGAAGTTTTCCAATGCTCTAAATGGTATGGATACAAAGAAAATCATTGAAGTCTTGAATACCTTACACGAACAGCAGAAGAAAAAGAGAGGTATCAGCAACCAGCAGGTATGTTG
>CABSKZ010000529.1 GCA_902478395.1 uncultured Eubacteriales bacterium
ATATACCGTCGTTCTGCATAATTATACCTTAAATAGAGGGTGTTGTCAATACGTGTAAAATGTTGCCGAATTAAGTAAGCCTGCGTTTTTTCAAAAATTACAAAGCCCAATCGATTTATTTATTGTTTCCAGCGACGATATCATCAATGGCGTCTTCGTCTTCTGCGATAGGAACGGCACGTTGCCCGTCATTTTCTATTTTGTTGAGGCGGCGCAGCAACTCCAGGATAATATCGTTTTGATTGGAAAGCATCCTTTTCATTTCCTGCATTTCCTTTTTGTAATCTGCACGGCTGATGAAATCGGCAGGGTCAAATGCGGAATCCAAAACGGGTTCCTGCTGTACCGGAAAGCCGGCCTGGCGGGCAAACTCTGCCGCATCGCTCCCCTTCGGCTTGAACTGCGGTTCCGGAAGCGCGGAAGGCGGCGCGCTTAGTAAATCTCCTGCTGCATAGAAGGTGATGCTGTTATTTTGTGAAAAGCCGTAGCAGTGTCGGAGAGCGCCATTTATGCAGAAGCAGTACAGAATCGGTTCAATAGACGAATTGCGGACATACTTAATTGGTTTGCTCCACTTTTCTCCGCCGTCTGTTGAATATGAGGACATGATGCTTCCATAATCGATCCAGGAGGCAAACAATTTGTCATCCTGGACAAATAAAATTGGAGCCGCCTCCTTGTCACAGTCAAGATACAGCGTGACGGGTTCGGTGTAGCTGCCTGCGGCATTACGCTTGAAGAATACCAGGTTTTTAAACTGTTCCATTGTGATCGGGGCGATAAAGTTGCAGGTGTCATTTGGCTCCACCAGAATAAAGGGCGGTTTGAACAGCGAGGTTCCTGGGGTAATAGCGGTGAATGTGCCATAGTCTTTTTTTGACCATTTGAACAGTTTACTGCCGCAAATGCCGTGCTCATTTTCGTAGGTGACCGTAAAGTCTGTACTGATATGCGGAGCGATGCAGTACGGCGCGGTGCTCAAGGTGATATAATCCACGACGAACGGCGGCTTATCGGAGCCATCCAATATTTGGTGGACGAGCATATGCTTTTCCTTATATTCAATTACATAAAACAGATTGATGTATTTGCCGATTGGCAGGAGTTTGAAAAATTTCGGCACGGCTTTTCCGGTTTTGCTCTCTAGAATGACTGTTTTTTTCCAGTTCTCACCATCATAACAAAGATATAAAATACTGCCTTCCCGGTCCTGGCAGACCACATGAATCATTTTTTCAAATGACAGCGCGCAGAAATCAGCATCCACATCTTTCAGGAGAATTTCTAAATCTGAAAAACGGCTTCCGTCTTTTTGGCGGAAACACAGCCCATACATTGGTTTCACAAAAAAATGCCACCATTTTTGTTCGTATCCAAGGAGATATTCCTGTTTCATATCACATCATCAGCCTTCCCTAATCATAGTCGATAAAATATATTCGGTTCTCAGGCAAAAAAGAACAAAAAGGTGTTTGAACGCACGACAAAGGTGGTAAATATTACAAGAAATAGGAAAACCATTTTAAAAGGGAAAGGGAAGGGGATTTCAATGCAAAAAAGATTTGCTGTTTTACTCATGTGTTTGTTTCTGGCGGCGCTGTTGCCGATCGGGGTATTTGCGGAGGAAGAGGAATACCAGGTCTTTATCAATGGGATGCCGTATGAATTTCTGGAGCCGGATGGGGGAGACTACATGAACCGAAGGCTGATACAGTACGTTCCGCTCGCACAGTATGCAGGATTTGAGACCTCATTTCACGCGGAAACTGGCCGCGTCACCTCGGTGAAAGGCGAAAAAACCATCTCCTTTGTCTTAGGGGAGGAAAGTGCGGTCGTTACGGAAAATGGAGCAGAGGAGACATTCACGTTTTATCCAAACATCCGCTCGCTCAACGGCAGCACCTATATTC
>CABSKZ010000530.1 GCA_902478395.1 uncultured Eubacteriales bacterium
AATTAAAAGGTAATGTGTGATCAATGAATTCTTTATATTATCTCCATCAATTTCTTATTAAACTTCAGCCATTCTTGACCGTCCTCAAAAGTCGGAAGGACGGTTTTTACTCTTGCCCAAAATGCGGGACTGTGGTTCTTGTAGGTAATATGACTCAACTCATGTACCACAACATAATCAATCACGGAGATATCGGCCTTGATATTTTTTCTGGTATAGTTCAAGAATTGCCCTCTGGAAATATAGGTTCCCCCTTACCGGGAAAGAACTTGCCATCTTATGATGCAGGTACGGCTGTTCCAAATCCTACAACAGAACACATTTCCACCTTTGAGATACTCTGGTTAGTTGGCGTCTTGCTGTTGGCACTCTACTTCTCCATCTCCTATCTGCGGAGTATGCGGAAATTTAGAATGTCTATCCCTGACAATACGCCGTATATCCGCGAGTGGTTGACTACACACCAGATTATTCGCTCCATTGAGGCACGAAGCTCTGATTTGATTTCTTCTCCGCTGACCTATGGCATCCTGCATCCGGTGATCCTATTACCCAAAAAACTTGACCGAAATGACCAGGCGGCGTTGAAGTATGTACTGACCCATGAATATGTCCACATTCGGCGCTTTGACGCAATTACAAAACTTCTCTTTGCTGCTGTGCTTTGCATCCATTGGTTTAATCCGCTGGCTTGGGTAATGTATGTCCTTGCCAATCGGGACGTGGAATTGTCGTGCGATGCCTGGGTTATCCGTATGATGGGTGCAAAAAACCGTTCCTCCTATGCGCTAATGTTAATTAAAATGGAGGAAAGGAGAAGCGGTATGTCCGCTTTGTACAGTCATTTCGGAAAAAATGCAATTTCAGAAAGGATTGAAGCAATTATGAAATTCAAAAAGACTTCTATCATCGCTTGTGCGTTGGCTTTAGTTCTAGTGGTTGGTGCCACAACTGCCTTTGCCAACAGTGATGTAAATCATGAAAATGCTGATACAGCTCAATTCGTAGAATATAGCAGGAATTTGGGAAACGGCACCGAACACAGTGTGGATAATGGGGAAACTTGGATTTCCGAAGAAAAATATAACGAGTTATATCCCCAGCTAGATATTGTTTATTGGACTTATGAAGAATACAAGGAATATTTAGAAGAGCAGATACCCGTATGGCAAAGCCTTATCGGTGTAAAATATAAGAACGTAAAAGGCGAATGGGTAGAATGGACACAGGAAACGGTCGATCAGTGCATTGCTCAAGCCGAGGAGGAATTGGAAGCAATAAAAAATGGAGCACTAGTATCACGGACTATTAACGGCGTAAATGATCCTAACTTCGGTATAACTATAAATAACCTTAATTCTGATGTGGATGTGACATATACTACAACGATCATTGATCAAAAGGGCCAAGAAATCAATTTAGGAAGTTTCTCCACGGAAGAAGAACGCTTAACTGCGGTTCAAGATTATTGTGATGAACAAATCAGACTTGGAAATATGACCAAGGAATATGCCGAAAATCTAATCAATGATCTTCAATAGTTAATTGATTTGTAAGGGCCTGCCCAAACAGCGGAAATAAAAAAAACCGTTGTTTCGGCGGCTGGTCATCCATGCGTCCTAACATAATACAGTAGCCTGACGGCGGTTTTGAGAAATCAAGGCCGCCGTTTTGCTTCGCCTGGATAACATGATCGGCGGTCCACGGAGGGAATCATATGAAAGAAATCATTGTCATTCGTACTTCCGACCCGGACGGAAGTGTCTTTCACTCTATCATAAGAGCCTTACAGGGAAAAGATGTTCAAATTCTTCATGCTGCTGACCTTGAGCCTTCTTCCCTAACTCTGGGAGATATTGAGATATTCCCAGAGCAGCGGCGGGTCATGAAAGCCGGTGTGG
>CABSKZ010000531.1 GCA_902478395.1 uncultured Eubacteriales bacterium
CTTTTGCGCCGTACAAACGTTTTGGCCGAAGGCCAAAACCTTGGCGCAGGGCAACTTTATTTCGCCTGAGCATGTAAAATCTCTCTCGGTATCCATAAAAATAACCACACCTGACGGTGTGGTTATTTTTATGGAACATCGCAACACTATAGATACCAGCTTTCAGACTTGCATTTAAAACCAAACTACTGTAATGGGGATGAAAAGAAATGCTTTTGAATGCGACCGAAATGAAACCCAAGTCGCATTCCAGTCGTATTTAATTATGTGTACTCGAACCAAAATCATTTGCAAACCATTTTGCACCGCGGTTTTTTCCCTTACAATATACGCGATTTTCCTGCCGAAGTTCACGCATGAGAACCTGTAACTGATTCCGGCTTTGCCCGGGTAACACCTGTTGTAATTCCTTGAATGGCGTTCCGTACTCGCCGCTTTCGCGGATGTGCTTCAGTAGCAGTTCCTTGTTTGTTTCACGATCCAAACCAACGATCCGCGTATGTACACCGGATTTTCCAACTGCGGCATATAGGCTGCGCACCAAAACATATCTGTTGCGGCCGATATGCTCTACTAATCCCAGATTCTCCAAACGTTTTAAGTTCTGCCTGAGATTCTGAGGAATGCTTTCTGCATGATACATTGCGTTAATTACCAAAAAATCGCCAGTGGTCAACGACTCCATCCGCTCATCGCCTATGCGGTTAATGAGCGATAACATTTTTTCGTCCAGCACCATACCGTTTAGAGTTAATTTTACGAAATCTTGATCTGTGCCTGTGAAATCAGGCAGTTGTTTTGCCTCCTTAATGCTCCACTCATACATCAAGTTCATACCCTGACCAGAGCGCTCAACCAGACCACAAAGCGCTAAAATTTCAGCAATACGGCGGTTTCGTGGCGATTGCCGGTCCAGGATATTTTCAATCGTAATTCCATTTGGAAAGCCTCCTGGACTCTCTACTACAAGCCGATCTTGGTACTGCCGGATAAACACGCTCCCCCCCATTTGATAATTCCGGTGACTCACTGCATTCAAGATCGCCTCACGAACAACGCGTTCGTTAAATGTTGGAATATCATAAACAAAAAAACCTTCCTGATAGTGTTGCTTATCGTTACGCAGATTAATAAGCTCCCACAAACGGTTATAGCAAGAAAAAAATCCTACCCGAAATTCCTCTCTCTGATTTGCTGGGCCAGAGGCATTTGACGAGCGGTACTCAAAAACGATTTCAGCTTGTGGCAAAAACTTTCCGAGCGCTGTTCGTTTACCAAATAACGCCAGTGCCGCATATGTAATTCTGTCCTCATCAATAACGGCTTCACAGTCTCGCAAAAGCTGTTCTTGCGAAAGACTCATTATCCGACGGTTACCGCTCTTTTCAGCCCATTTGTTACGAAACTCGTCTACAGCAGACGGATCTAAATCATCAAGAGTTGCCCCGACGCAAATAGTGCCAGAAAAATCGATCCCTGCCTCCGCATAAATACGTCGCCGAATGGTTTCTGGCATAGGAATCAGACTATCTCCTTCGTACCACCAGGCAACGCCATCAGCCTGCACAGGCAGGCCAACTGGTCGACCTGCTATCTCAAATACTAAAACACGCTTACCCTCGTGTTCATAAACTTGAAAGTCAACCATAATGTGCAGCTTATCGATCAAACCCTTACGTGTGCGTTCGGGCTGTTCAAATGCTTGGCTGCCCACAACTTGTCTAGGGCGTTTATCTGAAATACCAAAGACAAGTTTTCCCCCGCCACAGTTTGAAAGCGCACAGCAGCAACGAAGTGCTTCTCCAAAATCAAAACGGTTCTTTGCCTCCTTAAACTGAATCCCTTCACCCTCCTGAGCTTCCATCAATTCTCCAAGCGTCATAGGGGTATACAC
>CABSKZ010000532.1 GCA_902478395.1 uncultured Eubacteriales bacterium
GTATAAGAGACAGCTCTGCGGTCGATGTTCATCGTCGCGGTTATCCGGCCGCCCGCATCTTTACTTTTTAGCCTTTCATTCATCTCGGCAATTTGTTCATCTGTAATATTGCCGTTATCTGCAACATATATTGTAAGCCTCTCTTCTGTTTTCTCCACCGAAATTCTGACTAAACTCATGCTTTTTTTATCCACGACATATTTAAAGGCATTTTCAACCAGGGGTTGAATGATAAGCTGGGGAATTATCGCACTCTGTGCCTCTTCGGATATTGCCTCCGTTTCTGCATCAAGCCCATCTCCGAAACGCATTTTCTGGATGTTCAGATAGTTGCGGATGTGCTCAAGTTCTTCGCCTACCGTGACATACCCCGACTTTGTGTGGCATGTATATCTGAAATAGTTTCCCAAATATTCACACAAATCACAGGCAGATTCAACCTTTTCCCGGTTCAGCAAATACTTAAGCAGGAAAAGCGTGTTGTACATAAAGTGCGGATTAATCTGCGCCTGAAGCTCCTTAAACTGCGCATTCTGAAGCTCAACACGCTGTTCAATCCTGTTCGCTATCTCACTCTCGAGCTGTGTGCTCATCTTGTTAAAGGAATCATAAATATAGCCGAATTCATCCAATGCCGTGTCAGAAATCAAATAGCCGAACTTTCCGTCCTCAATCGCAGAAAACGCATCAACTAAACTCACAAGCGGTCTGTTAATAAGCTTTGAAACGTAAATCATAAAAGCTATCAGTATACAGATCAGAACAACTGTGAGCATGGAAAAACTCAGGTTCGTAACCGACATTTTTCTTTTATAAATCGTGTCCGCACCGTTCCATATGAATTTCAAATCGGAGCCCGCAGCTATCGAAAGCTCCACTCCGCGGCTATCCTCAGTTTTGTCGTTAATCAAGTTATCTCCGATGTAAAGCTCCGCGTTGCCGCCGTTTGCCATGGTGAACTCCTTCACCGTCGTTTTAAGCTTGGAGCGGCTCAGGCGCACAACAATAATCGCATTCGGAATGTTATTTTCGCTTATATAGCTTTCCGCCTGCAGCAAATAAACGTCACCGTCTATGGAAACAATCCCGCCTGAGCAGTTTTTGGCTATGTCCAAAAAGGCGCTTTCCGCTTCTTCATCATAAAAGCCGTCACTCGCGACCAAATTCTTGTTTTGATACATGTAAAGCCGTGCATAGTCGGAATAATCACTGATACCGCTCAAAACCGCAAGCTGCTCTAAAACACCTGAAATGGCCTTGTAGTATTCGAATTGGGACATTTCATTTTTAAAATATGCTGCTCTTTGTACATCGTCAGATATGATTGCAAGCTGCATCTGCCCTTTAATTCTCTCAAGCTCTCCATCGATGTTTTCCAGCATTATCTGCGCCTTAAAGCGCTGTTCCGCTACCGTAACATCGTTCAGCTTATGCAGCATAAAACAATAGGTCGCGACACAAAAGACAACAGCCGGTACCACCGTCAAAAGAAACAGTCTGAGAATTTTTTGATAGATTTTAACTGTTTTTACCATTTCGACACCTTCTCATTTAAGTTGATGTCTTCATTATGTCATGTTAGCAAAAAACTTTCAATTGTAAAATATGGAAATATTATTTACATTTAACCTTTTACACTGCCTAAAACCATACCCTTTACAAAATATTTCTGGAAGAATGGGTAGACCAATAAAATCGGCAGCGTGGCAACAAAAATCTGCGCCGCCCTCATCGTCCTGTCCGAAACATCGGGCGCGTTTAATACATCCGCCTCCATTAAAAGAGACATGTCTCTCTCTATTACAACCGTTCTTAAGTACGATTGCAGCGGATAATTTAACGAATTGTTCATGTAAATAATCCCGTCAAACCACGCATTCCAATGTCCTACGAG
>CABSKZ010000533.1 GCA_902478395.1 uncultured Eubacteriales bacterium
ACAATAAGTATCCAATGTGCAAAAATAAGCTTTGCAAGCCAAATCACAAAATAGGTAACAGCCCATATCACAACAAATACAATCAGGCGAATAATCCAATGTAGGATAGAACCGGCTGCACTGCCGCTGATCATACCGCCATCATATAAATCGCCCACAGTCCGGAACGCAATGGCGTATGCAGCGAATGCAATGATTGCAAGAATAATCCACTCCCAATACCACGCAATGGGCAGACCGAGCGGATCGGTAATTCTGTCAAACAGAAAACTCAATACTTCTCTCAAAGCTTATTCTCCTTATGAAACAGCGCGTTTAGGCTTTCGGAAATTTCGCTTTCCAGCTTTTTAATGCGCTTTACAATGTCATCCACCGGTTCCGGCGGCTGATACTCATAAAAATAGCGTGTCATCGGAATCTCGTATCCGACTTTGGTCTTGCTCTTATCAATCCATGCATCGGGAGCGTACGGCAAAACTTCCCGTTCAAAGTAACAGTCAATATCCTGCACAAGCGGTACATTCTCCGTATCACGTAGATTTTTTTCTGCGACAGGCTTGCCTTTTTTCAGGATAACCTCACCGTTTTCGTCTCTCTGTGGGCGCTCCACAACGATTTTGTTGTATCCGAATTCCTCTGAGCCAAAAATCTTGCTGTGACAATAAATGCCGTTCTTATCACCGTAAACAGCGTCATTCTTATACTCGCCGTATGCTTCTACAATCAGATTGCGGCAAAGATCGGTAATATCGTTGCGTTTGGTTCCGATAGACTTCCTGCGCTGCTCATAGCAATGGGAAGCATCAATAAGCTGTACCTTCCCTGCACGATAGGCAGGCTTGTCCTTGGATAAAATCCAAATGTAGGTGCTGATTCCCGTATTCATGAACTGGTCGGTAGAAAGCTGGATAATTGCATCGAGCCAGTCGTTTTCCAATATGTACTGACGGATGTTAGAGGGGCCGCTGCCTGCGTCGCCCGAAAACAGCGGAGAACCATTCTGAATAATTGCCATTCTTCCATCAGGCGCAAGCTTGGAAAGACCGTTCAGCACAAAAAGCTGCTGACCATCGCTGATTTTCGGAAGTCCCGGAGCAAATCTTCCCAGCTCACCAAGTTTAGCTTCCGCTTCGACGGCCTTTTGCTCTCGCTTCCAATCAATTCCAAACGGAGGATTGGAAATGCAGTACTTAAAAGTGAAGCCTTTAAACTGGTCATCAGAAAGAGTATCCCCAAACCGCATATTGTTTGGATCGCCGCCACGAATCATCATATCTGCCTTTGCGATAGCAAAAGTAGAGGGATTAAATTCCTGCCCGAAGCAGGTAACTTCTATATCTTCGTTTAACTCGTGGATTCTCTCTTCCATACAGGAAAGCATCTGACTGGTGCCCATTGTCATATCGTAAACGGTGACATTGCCCGTTTCATCGAGCTTTGCATCCGTAAGAAGCAGGTCGGTCATCAGATAAATAATATCACGACTGGTAAAATGGGCTCCGGCTTCTTCACCAAACGACTCCGAAAAGCGGCGAACCAAATCCTCAAAAATATAACCGCAGTCCACAGCGCTAATTTTATCAGGGCCCAAATACCCCTTTTGCGTATTGAATTCTTTTATTACAAGATACAGGGTGTTGCTTTCAACCATTCTGCGGATGATGTTATCAAAGTCAAATTTAGCAAGAACATCCTGCACATTCGCCGAAAAGCCTGCCAGATAATCACGGAAATTAGCCTCAATATTTTCGGGATCTGCAAGCAACGATTCAAAAACGAATTTACTTGTGTTATAGAATTGATAACCGGACGCACGCGTCAAAAAGCCGTCAATTACCGCTAAATGCTTCTTTGATTCATATTCTTTTAATACAGCTTCG
>CABSKZ010000534.1 GCA_902478395.1 uncultured Eubacteriales bacterium
CAGCAGTACCCCACGATGCGCATTGACGAGCTTTGCCGTCTGCCCGTTGCCGAGCTCTCCGAAAAGGATTCGGTTCTTTTTCTCCGGGCGACTTTCCCGAAGCTGCGGGAAGCGCTGCGGGTGATTAAAGCGTGGGGATTCGAGTATAAAAGTGTAGCCTTTGTCTGGCTCAAACGCAACAGAAGCGGCAGGGGCTGGTTTTATGGTCTTGGTTTCTGGACGAGAGGCAATGCGGAAATCTGCCTGCTTGCCACCAAAGGCCACCCCAAACGGAAATCCAACCGCGTCCACCAATTCATCATCAGTCCCCTGCGCAGCCACAGCCGAAAGCCCGACGAGGCAAGGGATAAAATCATTGAACTTGTGGGCGACTTGCCCCGCATTGAGCTTTTCGCATGGGAAAAAGCGGACGGCTGGGATGCCTGGGGCAACGAGGTGGAGAGCGACCTTGTGCTGACGGGAGGTGCATAAACGGTATGTCGGATAATTGGATCGTACAGAATTTGGTCAACGCCCTGAACACATGGAACGAAAAGCTGGCGGAAATCTGGCAGCTCCTTACGCAGTCTCCCGAACAGTTCAAAGACGGTACAATCTGGCAGGTTATCGTCAATATCCACGATACCGTGCGCGCAATCGGACTTGCGCTGCTGGTGCTGTTCTTTGTCGTCGGCGTGGTGCGGACCTGCGGCAGCCTGTCGGAAATCAAACGGTCGGAGGCGGCCTTGAAGCTGTTTATCCGGTTCGCCCTGGCGCGCGGCGCAGTGGTTTACGGGCTGGAGCTGATGATGGCGCTGTTTACGATCATACAGGGCCTGATTTCCCGTATCATGACCACGGCCGGAATGGGCACGGCGGGCCGGACCGTTCTGCCGTCCTCCATCGTAACGGCCATAGAGGAATGCGGATTTCTGGAATCCATTCCCCTGTGGGCGGTCACGCTGCTTGGCGGGCTGTTCATTACGGTGCTGTCCTTTCTGATGATTCTGACCGTATACGGGCGGTTCTTTAAGCTGTATATCTATACCGCTATCGCACCCGTCCCGCTGTCCGCCTTTGCCGGGGAGCCGAGCCAGCAGATCGGCAAGAGCTTTCTGAAATCCTACGCCGCCGTATGTCTGGAGGGCGCGGTCATCGTACTGGCCTGCATCATTTTTTCGCTGTTTGCATCCTCGCCGCCGGCCGTCAATCCCAATGCAGCGGCCGTCACGCAGGTGTGGAGCTACGTCGGCGAGCTGCTGTTCAATATGCTCGTCCTCGTGGGCACCGTCAAACTTGCCGACCGTGTGGTGCGGGAAATGATGGGGCTGTAAAGGAGGTGCAAAATTTGGAAGTAAAGATCAATCGTGAAATACGCAACTATACAGAATCCGTTTTTTTCGGATTGTCCCTGCGGCAATTCATTTTCGCTATTTTAGCGGTTGCTGTCGCCGTGGGTCTGTATTTTCTCTTAAAGCCCTATGTTGGGACGGAAACTGTGAGTTGGGTTTGTATTCTCGGTGCGGCGCCGTTCGCCGCTATGGGATTTGTCACCTACCACGGAATGAAAGCCGAACAGTTTTTATGGGCGTGGCTGCGTTCTGAAATGCTGGAACCGCGGGAAATCCGTTTTGAGCCGGTCAATTACTATTATGAAATGCTCAAACCGATTATTGAAAAACACGAAAGGGAGGGTTAAGCCAATATGATGAAAACATTAAAACAAGCGTTTACGCATGACAAGGAACGATACCGTGTCCCCCGCAAGGTGCAGGACGTTATTCCTATCCGACGTATCTGGGAGGACGGGATTTTTCAGGTCGGCAACCGTTTCGCAAAGACGTATAAATTCTCGGATATAAACTATCTTGTCGCAAGCCCCGAAGATAAAAAGT
>CABSKZ010000535.1 GCA_902478395.1 uncultured Eubacteriales bacterium
GTGCAACGGGTTGCTGTTTCACGGTTCCTCGCATGTCGTTATCTTTGATTTGTCCGGTGAGGAGCGGCGGAAAATCGCGACGCTGACCGGGATTATGCGTGAAGAATTTGAAAGTCGCGACCATTTGCAGGACGAAATGCTCCGCGTGCTGTTGAAACGCTTTATTATATTATGTACGCGTATCGCAGAAAACAGGCAGGGCGTAAGGAAGGAAAACGGAATGCAGTTCGAGACGATTCGCAAGTTTTATGTTCTGGTCGATACCCATTTCAAAGAAAAGAAACAAGTGCAGGAATATGCCGATATGCTGAATAAGTCGCCCAAGACGCTGGCTAACCTGCTGTCTACCTACCAACAACCTTCGGCCATCCGCGTAATCCATAACCGGGTGCAGGCAGAGGCGGAGCGCTTGCTGCTCTATTCATCCAAAAGCTCCAAAGAGATTGCCCTGATGCTGGGTTTTGAAGACCAGGCCACCTTCAGCCGCTTTTTCAAAAATGCCACCGGATTGAGTACGACTGAGTATCGGAAGAAGAATAAAATCATCAAAGAATAGCGCAACATTTGTTTCTCCCGTTTGCTTATCGGATTGGGTTATAAGTTCTGAACCGATTTTGTCCGGCTGCTTTCCCACGCCGCTTCAATCAGACGGATAACGTCTACCACTTCGCGGGCATCGCTTTCTAAAATGATGCCGTTACGGATATGCTGGTAAATGTTTTCGTAGAAAGCACCGTAATTGCCTGGGAGGCTCGGATATCGTTCGCGTACATTTATAGTATTCTTTTCGGTATGCAGGAGACCCCAGATGGAGGAATCCTCTTCGCCCCAATGAGGGGAGTCGGGCATCAGGCCGTTTGTCAGGTCCTCTTCCTGGCGGTCGAGGCCGTATTTGACGAAAGAACCTTCCGTGCCGTGCAGGATGAAACGCGGCTCACGTTCGCACATCAGGTAGCTGGCTTTCAGGGTGATTCTTACGTCAGGGGCTTTGGAGGGTTTCAGGAGATGGATGATGAAATAATCGTCTACCACACCGTTATCGCGCAAGGTGGCGATGTCGGCAAAGATGGCCTGCGGCATACCGAACAATTGCACGGCCTGGTCTATCACATGTGCTCCCAGATTGTAAGTCATGCCTCCGCCGGCTTCGCCTGTTTCTTTCCAGGTGCCTTGCTTGATGAAATTGCGGAAACGGGGGAAGGTCGATTCGAACTCGACCAGGCGTCCGAGCAGGTTTTTAGCGAGTATTTCCTTAACGGTCAGGAAATCGCTGTCCCAACGGCGGTTCTGATAAACACTCAATGTTAGTCCTTTTCCGGCGGCGAGGGCGACCAGTTCATTGGCTTCTTCTACCGTTTGGGTAAAAGGTTTTTCTACAATGACATGTTTTCCGGCTTCAAGTGCGCGACGGGCATATTCATAATGGGAACTGTCGGGAGTGTTGACTACGACCAGTTCCAGACCGTCCACTTCCAACAATTCGTCGAAGCTGCGGACGATGCGGGCTTGCGGATACCGTTCGCGGGCCAGGTTTTTGCTTCGTTCGGTGATAGCCGTCAGTTCGAAATGCGGATTCGTGCTGATAAACGGGGCATGAAATACCTGTCCTGACATTCCGTAGGCGGCTAATCCTGTTTTAATTTTATTCATAACATATAAGAGTTTGATTGATAAAGCAGTCGAATTATGTATTCGGCTGTATGTGATCCCAATCGGCACCGTTATTCGCTCCGATAATCCAGTTAAAGGCATAGTGGCGTTCTATCACGATTCCACCGTCGATTCCGGTCGGAGCTTTTTGCCCATGAATGCGTGCATCCACACAGGCCCAGTCGTAACGCAATGTAAGGTCTGCTTCATCCAGTATTTCCTCT
>CABSKZ010000536.1 GCA_902478395.1 uncultured Eubacteriales bacterium
GTTGATTTGCCGTCCTCTTTTTCTGTTATGAATCACCTTGAAGCATACTTATCCACTAATCCTTTATCTGAAATTAGTCAGCAAGCGAAATCTTATTACCATTTAGGAGGATTTCACATCCGCCTATTATCACAGAATACAGGTCATAGGGATTTATAGGTTTATCCCAGAGGACAGTAAAGAATTCCCGTTCTCCGTTGCATTCCGATTCACCGGTAATCTGGTAGTTTCTGATTTCTGTTCCATCTCTGAATTTACAAGTAAGCGGAGCAGTTTCTCCTGCCAGCCTGCCGATTTTGCTGCCGCGTTTAGCATACCACTGAATACTCAGCGGAGTTATCACCATATCGTCAAGATGATATTCATAGTTATCAATCGTGACTTCAATATCAGGCGATACGGAAACACTTTTTTCTGTCATGAAATTCAGCGGAAGTGACAGCCTGATCGGTTCTTCAAGGGGAAGCCCCAGACATGAATTGTCGCCTGCTGACAATGTAAGTGTGCCGAATTCCAGCTCAATTACGCTGTTTTCATTAAGATAACCATTCTGGAAAGAAAATGCGTTGGTGTACGTAATTATGCCGCTTGTATCGTCTTTAGTTCCATAGCCTGTTGCAAGATTACATTCGGCAGGATTTTCGCTGATTTCAAGCTCTGCCCATGGTAATTTATCGCTGTTTCCGAACTTGCCGTGATACTCCTCAATCGCCATTTCATTTATGGCGAGTTCATACATTAACAGGACCGTGTTCCTGTCGGCAACAGCGCCTGTGAAATTGACCGTGCCGTAATCAAAATCCACGATTCTGTCAAGGCTTACTCCCATCTGCAATAAATCGACGGCAGAGGTCTGGTTTTCTATTCCAGTGTCAACATATCCCTGTGCCTCTGATGAGATTCTCGAATAGAATCCCTCAAACAGCTTAGAGAAATCCCACCCGCAGGAAGCCCCTGCCGCAGTCACTCCAAATGAAATTGCTGCCGCTGCCGCAGTTGCGAAAACGACCGGCTTGCGGAAAGTTCCAGCTTTCGCGGCTGAATCTGTGCAGGCTGGAATGGCTTCCGTGCCGCCGGAAAGCACCAGTTTTATCATTTCATCATCAGTTTTTGGCGGAGTTATTCTGTCGAAAAGCGTTTTGTATTTCATAACGGTTCCTCCTCTGTAAACAGCTGTTTTAATCGCCTGCGCCCGCGTGAAAGCCGTGATGTTACGGCGGTAACGCTGATACCCAGAATCATCGCAATTTCTTTAGCCGAGTATCCCTCATAGTAGAACAGATGTATAACCGCCGCGTATTCCGGCGGCAGTTTTTTTATCAGCGGAATAAGCTCGCTTTCGGATGTCGGTTTAGCAGAATTGTCGGCAATATCATAGGTGAGTTCCATCGGTTCTGGATGAGTTTTGCGGTATTTCAGCAGGTTCTTTGAGAGATTAATGACCACGCGTATCAGCCAGCGTTTACAATCCTCGTCTGTTGGGAAATCTCCGGGATATTTCATCAGCCGGATAAATGAATCCTGACACACATCTTCAGCATCAGCAGCGTTTCTGAGGTAGCTGAACGCCAGACGATAAAGCATTGTATGAAACATTCGGACGTATTTTTCCACGTCTTGATTTGTCACATTATCCCTCCCTTTCACGGATTTGAAGGACGTCTTTCAACGATATAACAATCATGCAATATATTTTGTCACCGAAAATAGAATTTTGATTATATGCGCCTTTTCAATTTCACTTTCGCCAAAAGAAAGCCTTTAACTAATTAATTGATTTATTATAAAAAATGTGGTATACTGTATATGGTAAACAATCTTATCATATCTTCTAAATAAATACGATTGAGGTACAA
>CABSKZ010000537.1 GCA_902478395.1 uncultured Eubacteriales bacterium
TCATTCAGCTTTTTGACAAGCTCGGCTTTTTCCTCCTCCGTAAACTCCTTCTGCTCGAGCATTGGTTGGGCGCTGAAGCCGGTTCCGTTCATAGTAATTTGCTGATGGGGCCAGATGTTTTCCAGCTGCGTCGTTACTTCTTCTATCGCCGTCTGAAGGTTGGCATATGATTCATCCGACGCATCGCCCTGTTCGATCTGCCGTGCGCTCCAAAGCCGATAGGTCAAATTGTTCTCCGGATTGTCTATTCTTTCAACGCTAGTCCAATCCACCTGCATTCTGGCATATTGATCGCCGGAAAAAGGACTGATGGAAAACATCACCGGGACAAAAACATGAACATAAGCCGCGTGGGTTACATTGAAATCCTCTGGTTTTTCCGGAATAGTCAGATTTCCCTCCGTATCGGCGGATGCGATCGGGGTAACATCCAAAGCCAGAATGTGCTGATAGGGCTCGTCGGCAATATCAATCAATCGATCTTCCTGATGACCGTATCCCGCAGGACGCGTCATTGTTGCAGGGTTGGAGCCATCATACACCGAAGCGGAGTCCGGATTATTATAAGGGTCGTAAACAACTTCCCCCTGCTGGGTACGATGCTCTGCAATTACATCGGCGGGCGGATAGGTGCAGTAGTTATCATCGGGATACCCATATTTTGTAAGAACTTCAGCAGTCACCGATTCCAACTCCATCATAAATCCGTATTGTCCAATATACCCCATTGGCATAAATTCCAAAAGCGCCGTTGCCTGGCCATCTTCTACTACTACAAGGGATCGATATTCCGTGTCATCTGGATTTTTCTGCAAAAAGGAGCTGCTGCCTCGCAGAGCGGCATTCCCCATAGAAGCGGATCCTGTGCTGTTGGCATTCATCAGTTCGACAGAAGCCGTATAGACCCCATCCTCGATAGGCGCTGCAAGCCGTCTGACTTCGCGTGAACCTTCCGGATAAGACTTTGTTTGTGCTTTTACGTCAAAAGTATTTGCCGCGCAAAAACTTGCTACTATTGCAGTCGCCGTTAAAGCAGACAGACACCGCCTAAGCCACGACTGTTTCGTTATTGTCATTTGTTGATTTCCTCCCTTTTTATTGTTTTCTCAAATAAGGAAAGTCGATATTTGAGTTAGTCATATCTAATTCATAGATCCTCCTTCTATTTGTTTCTGGTCAGAGAGACGAGCTGCTCGCTCACACGCCCTGGTATAACGGTTTTTGTGGCAAGCGGCCTTTTAGTTAGCGTAAGCTAACTGAATGCCTGAAAAAAACTCCTTCCGGAGATTTCCCAAAACAGCCTGTTTTGTCTATTCCTTGCGCAAAACATTTGCATTTTTCCGCTTCACAAACCGGTGCGCTTTTCAGGTCGACCCCATAATTTCCCTGAAGCAGCTTTAGTATAACGAATTCCGTATTTATTGTCAATCGAATTTCTGTACCAAACCCGGTTCAAACGGCCTTTTTTCGGCCTAAAAAAGCCCCGGGGCCCGCATGGCAAGGGAAAAACTGCACTTGTACCAAACACGGTTCAAAAAATTTTTATTTTGCCCTTGACAGCCCTGTTTCAGTGGATAAACATGGTGAAAATCGCCGCGCTCTCCGGCATATGCATATCTCCCACACTGCACTGCATTTTCAGGCATACGCTGCCGTGGAGCAGAGTGTCCCGGCCCTTTCCCATGGCGATGAAATTCAGCGCCGTCACCGGGAAATACACATACCGACCGTCAATCCCGCCGTCCCGGAACTCGCCGTCGTACAGGTACTGCATCTTGTTGACCCGGCCCTCCATCTTTTTGCCACTGGACATGGATTCGGCGGACACCGTTTTCACCGCCAGATACACCAGCCC
>CABSKZ010000538.1 GCA_902478395.1 uncultured Eubacteriales bacterium
GGTCAATATAGGATACCACATCCGCTACAAAGTGATCGGTTTTTTCGCTGTTCCGCTGCCTGATTTGTCCGCAGACCTCTTCAAGGCAGGCAAACGCTTCCTCCTTAAACCGCTCCGCATCCTCAAGAGCCGCAAGCTGTCCCACGCGCTCCACCTGGATATTGAGTTTCTGTTCCGAGGCAGTTTTGATAATGATGTTAACCACCTCGTAGCATATCGTTTTGCGGAACATCAGCGTTTGTGCGCTCCGGCTGATTTTGGCGAGAATGTCCTCAATACATTCCTTTGCCATTTGTACATTTCCCGTTTCAATCCCTTCCGCTAGCTTCAGTAGGTCACCAGTGGGATATAAAATATTTTCAGAGGCGGAAAACAGCTTTTCATAAAACAGGACACCCGAATCCTGGTTGCATTTCAGAGCGGAAAGTGCCTCGACATACGAAAGGTTCACACGGCTCAGGCTGTCTACAATTCCTCCCACCCCGATGCGCAAATTCGGCTCGTAAAGCGTTTGTTCAAAGCTGCGAACCATTTCCTCGGCCTCTCCCGTTTCTTCCAGCGGCATAGCGCAGATAATGGCAATGCTGTCCGTTTCTCCGGTTTCCACACAGTAAAGGTAAGTATTCTCTTCGTTGAATGCCTCCGCAACCTCGTGCACACGGTCTAACGCCTGGTAGTTTTCACCGCCGTCACGCTGGACATGGATCACCATAACGAAATATCGTTCCCCTGTTTTCACAGATTCATAGTTTTTCAGCTGATCCATATACGGCAGATGGGAATCTCCGTTCAAAATGGCAAGCAATGTATGGTGGAACAGCACGTCGTTCTGTTCTGTTACCTGATTGCGTATCGTGATGTTTTCCTCTATCATGCTGTGCGTAATTTCCTGAATGCTGTCAATCTCGTTTCCGGAACTGGATTTTTTCCCACCCTTTCGGACAGACTTAAGACTATTTTCAATTTTATGTATTGGTTGATAATTTTTATAGGCCAAATCTAAACCAATACCGCAGCCAATAGCCAAAACAATAAACAACAGCAGGAAAAACATCCATTGGAACTGGTTAATGTTTTCTGAAAACAACGTTTTATACATCACCAGAACAGCTTCAAAATTCCCATTTTCAGAAACCTCCGCCATGCGGACAAATCCGTTGATCCGCTGCGGCTTTGCCGGAATTTCTTCATCCGACAAATTGGACGGCAAAAGGTTGTCTGCCCCTTTCGGAACCGATTGGAAAAACACACCCGTCCGAAAGCCATCCACATACAGCGCGACTGAACCAGGGATATCGTTTGCCAGCAAATCAAACCGAGCCTGTACATCCGACAGATTAACCGAGAAGATAATCAAAGCGTCCGGAAGCTTCATAAAACCGTTCATCGCCTGAACATTAAACAGCCACGGATCTTTTACCGTATCAAACAGAAACAAATTGCTCTTTGACAGGCCATCCAGTTTGCGGGTGAATTCTCCTGCGTCCGTTTCTTCCAGCCCGCAAATACTTTTAAAGTATGCCTGCTTGTCCGCAAAGCCGTCCGCCGTAATTAAATAGGATTCTTTCTGCGGATAATAAATCACATCATGGCTGAGCATATCCCGTTCCGAATATTTCAGGAATTCATTCAAGGTATCCATCTGCTGGCTGTACGAAAGCTCCCGAAAGCCGTCAAACCGCATGCGTGAATTTCGTGCTATCGACACTGCCGTCTCCATCATTTGTGTAAACTGATTCTGCATATCAGAGGCTACCTGCTGGAGTTTTTCCGAATAATTCTCTTCATTTTTGCTGCTCAGATTCTTCACCGAAACAAAGTAAAAGCAGGAGCCGACCACAATAATCG
>CABSKZ010000539.1 GCA_902478395.1 uncultured Eubacteriales bacterium
GATAAGCGGGATCGAACCGCTGACCTCTTGAATGCCATCGAGCCGTTGCCACGGCTCAGGGAAACTTCGGTGCAGCGAATCGAAAAAGTGTTGTCCCACAGTGGTTTTTCAATTCCATTACTATCCAACTGCTTGTATAAAAGGGTAATTAACTTCTTGAATGCTCTATAATGATGTTAGCACAGCATCCCGAAAAAATCAACTTTTATTCATCTTCTCTTTCGGAACAAAACAACTCCTGTTTGTGTTTTACATTCCTTCCCAACATCTTTCTAACAACTGTGGAAGTCCCGCTTTGTGGTACACAGGAACGCCGCCACCATGCTCTTTTTTACGAGGCTTTTGCCTCGTTTTTTCTTTGCTCTTCTCAGATAACCAGTCATCTTAATACGACAGGCCTGAGATAAAGTGTTATATAATAAAGGCACAAAGAGAGAGGAACACAAAACCTAAAACCTCTCAGTCAGAAGTCAAGGATATGCCGAAACCAAGGCAGCCAATCAGGATTGCAAATGGTAGCTTTGCATGTCTAACATTTGGGGTTCAGTTCATTGCTTGGCAGCGCTGATTATTTGTGATAACGAGTGCGCTCTATTGCAGCCAGCGTTACCAAATAAGGCGCCGGGATGTACTAGCTATACGAGAGATTTTTGGAAGGCTTTATTTTCGCAAGTCATATACGGTGTCCCGCAATACCAGCATTGTGCCAATGCGCATACAAATCGTCGCAGGCTGCGAGTCACTGGACGCAATCTGCTTAAGCAAAAGGGAAACAGCGCTTCCACCCAAAAGCTCTTTTGGAACGTGGATAGTCGTAAGCTTTGGAGAAGTGACATAGGACATCGGCATGTCATCAAATCCAACGATAGAAACATCTTCAGGGATCCTGTAACCGTGTTCTTTGAGGGCGCGCATGCAGGAAATTGCAATGATATCGTTATCTGCAAACAGTGCGGAAGGAATGCGGTCAGCGCTGCGCAAATACCGAGTCATATCATTGTATGCGCTATCCTGTGTGGGTCCAACATGGATATGGGTAACTGAACAGCGGTTGGTAATATCGAAATCAGCGATTGCTTTTGTAAAACCGTTGTATCGCTCGACAAAATTATTGATATGAACATTGGAGTGGATGTAACCAAGATCGGTATGACCAAATTCAATCAGGTGTTTGGTGGCGAGATATGCGCCTTGGCTGTTGTTGATTACAACACAGTCAAGCAGTGTTCCTTCAAAATAGCAGTCCAGTACGACAATGGGTTTGCCGATGGTCAGAAATTGCTGGATATCTTCTGGTTCCATTTCTGTTGCCAACAGAATAATACCGGCACAGTCGGACATCGAGAGCGACTTGAGCTGTTCTGCGTTGTCTTGATTACCATAAAAATAACTAATTTGAAGATTATAACCGGAATTTGCGACCTCCGCACTGATTCCTTCGGTCACGGCAGCGAAGAAAGGCGTGTCGCCATAGACCATGCCGTGCTTTTTGAAGATAACAAGATTGATAAAAGTAGAGGAAAAGGATTTGCGCAACGGACGCTTTAAACCATATTCCTTTGCGGCGCGGAGAATGAAATCACGTTTTTCGTCACTGATCCCTTTTTTCCCGTTTAAAGCAATCGATACAGCGGAAGCGGAAATACCGAGCTTTTCTGCAAGCTCTTTAGCTGTAATAGACATAGAATCAACCTCCGACCCGTTTGTTGGTTATATAATAACATGTAAAGTGGCTTTTTGTCAACTAAAAAGCAAAATATTTTGAAAACTATTTAGAAAAAATTTAGCTAAATAATGTCGGCTTCAGACGAAAAACAGGCAAACTAACTGAAATGAACATGGAAT
>CABSKZ010000540.1 GCA_902478395.1 uncultured Eubacteriales bacterium
GTCAGATGTGTATAAGAGACAGGCTTTCAGCGGAGGAGCCCCCGGATTAGCGGCAGTGTTCGGGGTTTTCCGCAGGAATTTCCCGGAGCGTCGTTCCGGGGTCTTGACAAATCTGACCAAAGATGATATAATATATTCGTGAGATGCGGATATAGTTTATCGGTAAAACATTAGCTTCCCAAGCTGAGGTGGTGGGTTCGACTCCCATTATCCGCTCCATAGGAAATTTGGCTTAACGGCGCGAATCCGCACTGTTAAGCCATTTTATTTGATTTGTAAGTATCAACCATTTGACGCTTAATATCAATCAAATGAGCCTTTTTGTCAACAATTTGAACGCAAAAGACAACAGCCAGACAACAGCAGAAAACAGAAAAATCCCCGGAGCCAGCGCCCCGGGGATAAATTCAATGTTTGTCCTTTTTTTAACGTTTCAGAAAAAACAAAGCCAATTAAAGTTGACACCAAGAATTTAAGGAGTTCGACGTAGCCTTGTGCCAACGAACTAATTTGCCAGCCGAAATTAACAATTATTGAATCAAAAAGGACAAGAGCTCCATAACCGATGATACAGCCTACCATCAGTTTTAAACCATGCTTTTTGTAAACATGCTTGTCCATGCGGTCGGCGTATTCGGCTTGTTTTTCCATATTATCAACTTCACTAGAAGACAGTTGGTTTACGCTAGTCTGTAAATTGATGATGTTTGATATAGGCGAAATTGGTTCGTCCTCTTCGGGGATAACAATTTCATCATTGTTGTCATTCATTCTTTATGTCCTCAAAATCTAACACAGCAGAATTATTGTCGCGAGCCTTTCGCCATGCGGAACCGGCTTTGTGTGTTATTTCCGATAGCTGCGGTCCTGTAAGGTTCTTATATTTTGCCCATACGTTATTCCAGCAAGTTTCAAGTGTAGGGTTCTTGGAAAAGTTGATTACCAAAACGTTCCCCTGAGCATTCCTGGCAAAACGAGTTATTGGATTAGCCCTAAAGCTGCTGAATTCATAGTAAATGCTAGGCAGGACAGGACCATACTTCCACACTTCAAAGCTTTCCGAAAATATTTTTTCTCCGGTTTTTTGTGCATATTCCTTAAAAAAGAAATACATTAGCTTTTGCAGTTTCATGGGCGAAATAGAAACCTTTTCTTTAAATGCAGAGCGTAAAATCGTGTTTGCAACCACCTGTGAGCTTACCATATATAGCACCCTCTTTCTTTTCAGCGCTATGAAGAATGCAAGCAACGCTTCTCCTCCTTTATATTGTAACATATCTTAACACAAAAATCAAGTATATGGTATAATATATGCAGAAAAATGCAGTTGAGTTACAAATATTTACGCAAAATCCCCGGGAAAACTCCCGGGGATAATCGTTATTCAGTTTTCACGGAGCACCCCAGCGCCTTGAGTGCCTGGCGGTAACGCTCTACTTTGCTCTGAGCTACGGAGATCTCGGCGGTGATCTTGACCTGCTTCTCCGGCGCGACCAGAGAACGGAACCAGTCCATATTTTTCCCGAACCTGGCGAGCCAGTTCTCCGGGTCGCCGTGGTTGGAAGCGTAACCGCGGGCGCAAGCCTCCTTGTGGCTGATGATGTTTCCCGGCTTTATGGTCGGGTAGTTCTTCATGAGCCGCTGGCAGAGGTCAGCCGCAAGCCCGAAGGCCTCCTCAAAGTAGGCGCGGTCGTTCAGCGCGTCCTCGCAGATTTCTATCTGTATGTACGCCGGGTTGTAGTTGTAGCTGCCCTTTGAGCCCGAGCCGCAGCCCCAGCAGCAGACATTCCAGGGAAGCAGCTTAGCCGCTTTCACTTCGCCGTTCTTGTCCTTGCCTATGA
>CABSKZ010000541.1 GCA_902478395.1 uncultured Eubacteriales bacterium
TACGAGATCTAGTACGGTCTCGTGGGCTCGGAGATGTGTATAAGAGACAGAGTAAAGAGATACCTTGTGTCACGCGGGTATAGCTTCGAGGCCGCAGATGTGGCTGTCGGCCAAATCATAAATTCGGATGGGGAGTGGGATGAATGCTGAGAGGAAAACATATTTTGATTGGCGTAAGCGGAGGAATTGCAGCCTATAAAACACCAAACCTTATCAGTGCGCTGGTGAAAGAAGGCGCTGAAGTGAAAGTGGTGATGACACGCGCTGCAACAGAATTCGTCACAGAACTCACGTTTGCGACTATGTCAAAAAATCCGGTTGTTACAGATATGTTTGAACGGCCGAAACAGTGGGATGTCGAGCATATTTCTCTCGCAAAATGGGCAGATGTTTTGTTTATTGTCCCAGCGACCGCAAACATCATCGGGAAACTGGCGAACGGCATCGCAGATGATATGCTGTCAACCGTTGCAATGGCCTGCCGCGTTCCACTTCTTATCGCGCCGGCTATGAATACGGCGATGTATGAGAACGCGGTGGTGCAGGAAAATATGAAGAAACTTGCTGCGCGTGGGGCACATTTCGTAGAACCGGAGGAGGGAAGACTCGCCTGCGGCGATGTTGGAAAAGGAAAGCTGGCTCCGGTGGAAGAACTGCTTGACGCAGTGGCGGCAGAAATTGGTTTTACCAAAGATTTCACCGGGAAAAAAATCATGGTAACTGCGGGGCCGACGCAGGAGCGCATTGACCCGGTACGGTTTATTACCAACCATTCTTCTGGAAGGATGGGGTATGAAATTGCCCGTGCAGCCCGATACCGCGGCGCGGAAGTCACGCTGGTTTCTGGAAAAACCAATCTTACGCCGCCGCGCGGTGTTACGGTTGTCCAGGTTGGAAGCGCACAGGATATGCTGCTTGCCTGCAGGAAGTTTTCCGGAGAAGCGGACATCATGATAAAAACTGCCGCGGTGGCAGATTACCGGCCAAAGCAGACAGCGGAGCACAAAATCAAAAAGGGCGGCGCAGTAACGCTGGAACTGGAGCAGACGACAGATATTCTCCGCGAGTTGGGCGGAGAGAAACGTCCTGAACAGACGCTGGTAGGCTTCTGTATGGAAACGGAGAATCTGGTGGAAAATGCGAAACAAAAATTGGAGAAGAAGCATCTGGATATGATTGTGGCCAACAGCCTTCTGGACGAGAATGCTGGCTTTGGCTCGGCAAATAACACGGTTACCATCATTGACAGGTTGGGACGAATGGAAAACCTCCCCAACATGAGTAAATTTGATGTGGCGAACGAGATTTTAGACAGAATCCTATCTCTGAAAAAAGGGTGAACGGCGCATGTCTGACTGTATTGTTGGCGTTGTTGTAAACAAAACGGTACGCAGTCTGGACCGGATATTTCATTACCGGGCGGATGAAGAACTGTACCGGAAACTGAAAATCGGCTGTGTGGTCGCGGTGCCGTTCGGAAAAGGCGATACGCTGCTCGACGCTTTTGTTGTGGAGTTCCCAGAAAAAACGGAATTGCAGGAATTAAAAAATATATCCGCAATTGTTGAGCCTGAACCATTATTCGACGAGGCGATGCTTAAAGTCTGCTATTTTATGAAAGAAATGTATTTTTGTACTCTTCTTTCCGCGTTGAAGGCGGTGACGCCTCCTGGAATCGGTTTGAGCAAAACAAAAGTGAACGATAAAATTATCAAAGGGTCCAGTCTGGCGATCCCCTATGACGATGCATTCGATGTGCTGGAAAAGGTGCGTGATAAAGCTCCGATGCAGGCAAAAATCATTGAATTGCTGCTGCAAAATGATTTTGTCGCCGACCGAG
>CABSKZ010000542.1 GCA_902478395.1 uncultured Eubacteriales bacterium
GAGGTATACAATGGGACTGAATTTGGCACAAAAGATTATTAAAGAGCATCTTGTGAGCGGTGAGATGGTACCGGGCACAGAGATTTCTATCCGAATAGACCAGACCCTGACGCAGGATTCAACTGGAACAATGGCCTATTTGCAGTTTGAGGCGATGGGAATCGACCGGGTGAAAACAAAAAAATCGGTTGCATACATAGACCATAACACGATACAGTCCGGTTTTGAAAACGCAGACGATCATAAATATATTCAGACTGTGACGAATAAACATGGTATTTACTTTTCACGTCCTGGAAACGGCATTTGCCATCAGGTGCAGTTGGAACGGTTCGGTGTTCCGGGGATGACGCTGCTGGGATCTGACAGCCACACTCCGACAGGCGGCGGCCTGGGAATGCTTGCCATCGGCGCGGGCGGCTTAGACGTTGCAGTTGCAATGGGCGGCGGCGCATATTACCTGATGATGCCGAAGGTATGCAAGGTCAACTTAACGGGTAAACTGAACCCGTGGGTCACAGCGAAGGACATTATTCTCGAAGTACTCCGGATTCTGTCTGTAAAAGGCGGTGTCGGAAAGGTTATCGAATATGCCGGAGAGGGTGTGAAAACACTGACCGTGCCGGAACGCGCGACGATAACCAATATGGGCGCGGAGCTGGGCGCGACCACCTCCATCTTCCCAAGCGATGAAACGACAAGAGAATTTTTAAAGGCGCAGGGCAGAGAACAAGATTTTGTTGCGCTCGAGCCTGACGCGGATGCGTTGTATGAGGAAGAAATTACGGTGGATTTATCCGCTCTTACGCCGCTGGCTGCGAAACCGCATAGCCCGGACAATGTTGACACTGTAAATAATATTGGAAAAATTAAGGTGGATCAGGTCGCAATCGGAAGCTGCACGAACTCCTCCTATCTTGATATGATGAAGGTTGCGAAAATATTAAAAGGAAAAACCGTACATCCTGACGTAAGCCTGGTTATTGCGCCGGGTTCCAAACAGGTGCTGACCATGCTTGCCAATAACGGCGCTCTGGCTGATATGGTTGCTGCAGGGGCGAGAATATTAGAATCTGCCTGCGGTCCGTGTATCGGTATGGGCCAGTCACCCAAGACGGATGCAATCTCCCTGAGAACGTTTAACCGGAACTTTGAAGGCCGCTCCGGAACCGTTTCTGCGCAGGTGTATCTGGTCAGCCCGGAAACTGCTGCAGCGAGCGCAATAACCGGTGTCCTGACTGACCCGAGAGAGCTTGGGGAGGCGCCAAAAGTGGAACAGCCGAGCGAGTTTCTTGCGAATGACAATATGGTCGTCCCCCCGGCTCCGGAAGGAAATCATGTTGAAGTTGTGCGCGGTCCGAACATCAAGCCGTTCCCGATTAATACGGCTCTTAGCGATACAGTTAAGGGCAAAACACTGATTAAGGTCGGCGACAATATCACGACGGACCACATCATGCCGTCTAACGCGAAACTCCTGCCGTTCCGTTCCAACGTTCCATATCTGTCTGAATTCTGTTTAACGCCATGTGATCCGGACTTCCCGAAACGTGCAAAGGAAAACGGCGGTGGGTACATTGTCGGCGGTTCTAACTATGGGCAGGGTTCCAGCCGTGAGCATGCGGCGCTGGCCCCGCTGTATCTGGGTATCAAAGCCGTGATTGCGAAATCCTTCGCGCGGATCCATATGGCAAATTTGGTCAATTCCGGTATTCTTCCGCTGGTTTTTGAAAATGAGGCGGACTATGACGGGATTGATATGATGGATGAACTTGTCATTGAAGATGCGGTGAACCAGATAAAAGCTGGTGATAAAATTATGGTGAAGAATGTAACAA
>CABSKZ010000543.1 GCA_902478395.1 uncultured Eubacteriales bacterium
GTCCAGTACAGAAAACCAATTGTATACATACAAATCCCGCTGTGTTTGATATTTGAAGAAATAGGAATGTTCCCATACATCCACCACAAATATCGGTGTTACTGACAGCAGAGCTGGCGTTTCCTGGTCGCGCGTAACAACGATATGGACTCCGCCGTTTCCGTTGGAAACAAGCCAAACGCTGCCCGAACCCTGCCTGCTTACCGCCGCCTGGGCAAAAAGCGTTTCAAAATTCTCGACAGAGCCATATGCCGTCTCCAACGCCGTGCGCAATTTTCCAAAAGGCCTGTTATTGGGTTCGTTTATCATGCTGTTGAAAAACAACTCGTGCTTATAAATTCCTCCAGCAGAAGAGCGGACCGCATTTTGCTCCACAGTCGGCAAATATAATTTATCTGTCAGAAGGCGTTTCAGACTCCAGTCATAATATTCAGGGTGGTGCATCAACAAACGGTTTAGCTGCGTAATATACTCTTTATAAATGACGTCGTGGTGAATATACATTGTATCCGCATCTATGTAAGGTTCGAGTGATATATAACTATACGGCAGCGGAGCTTGTTTAAATGGGAAATGTTGATTCAATCTTTTCCCGCCTTTCCAATGCCCATGATTTATCCGGCAATCATTTGCCGTTAGAGCGCATTACAAATTCTAATCTTAACATATGAACCAGCGGGAAAAACGTGCTTGTCAAACCGCATGTTAATTTAATTTCTTTGTAAGGATAGGGCGTTTCAATTGCAGCTACTCCCTATAACGAAGCAACAAACCGCACTCCTGCGAGTTGAAATGGCTTTGAGCGGTGCCAGTTGTTTCTGTTGCTTTGTTACAGCCCCTTGCGGACTGCAAGTGACTATATCAGACTCATGCTGATGAATTTGTAACGGAACATAACGATACCACTATGATTCCGCCATTACCATTTTTGCAGATTTCATATGAATATAAAAAAGAGACGGCTCATGCCGTCCCCTTATCACTCTGTTTTTGTCTCATCATGCGGAAGAACAATCGTAAATTTACTTCCCTTTTCCTCCTCCGAAGTGACTTCTATATGCCCTCCGTGCAGTTTCACCGCATCAAGTGCGATGGAAAGGCCCAATCCGGTTCCGCCGGTTTCCCGGGCTCGGGCTTTGTCCACGCGGTAAAACCAGTCAAAAATCTTTTGAATCTCTTCTTTCGGGATGCCGATTCCAGTATCCGTCACCGCAATCATCACATTTCCCAAATCCCGCGAAAGCTCCATAGAAACCCTGCCGCCGCTTTCAGTGTATTTAATGCTGTTATCCGTAATATTGTAGATAGCCTCCGTCAGGCTGTCCCGTTCAATCGGAAGAAGCACATCGTCCTCCATCGCATTTAATGTGAATGTTATATTTTTATTTTCCGCCAGTGGTTGAAGCTTTTTATAAATGTCCTCTAAAACTTCTTTCATGTCCGTATGTACAAACTGCATATTCAACTGTCTTGAATCCATCTGCGTCAGGTTCAGCAGCTTTTCGATAATACGCGTCAGCCTCTCAACCTCTTTATTCATGTCAGACAAAAACTCTTTGATAAAATCCGGGTCCGGATTTTCCGTCTGAATCAGGGAGTCAGAAAGCAGCTTAATGATAGAAAGCGGGGTTTTCAGTTCGTGCGACGCATCAGATACAAACGCCCGCCGCTTTTCTTCCAATTCTGCCAACCGGTCAATCAACGAGTTAAACGCAATGGCAAGCTGGCCGATTTCATCCTTCGAGGTGACCTCCGCCTTTTGCAGGCTATCCTTTGGCATATTGTTGATGAACTTTGTGAACTTTTCAATCGGCAGCGTCAGAATACTCGCCATGG
>CABSKZ010000544.1 GCA_902478395.1 uncultured Eubacteriales bacterium
AGGTCACCCCTTCCGCCACCGAGAACAAGGACCATTTTGTCATTGTGGACGCCGTAGGTGTCACCAAATCCAAGAAGTCCGAGACCCGCACCCTGGAGCGCAAGCCTTCTGTGTCCATGAAAGAGCTCATGTTGAATGTGGCGCTGGGCGCGCGGGATGCGGACACCCTGACGTCCCTTGCCAATCGTGTGATCCGGCTGAACAGCCAAATGAGCCCCGGCGAGCGCAAGGAGTTTGCCCAAGTGGTCGGTCTGCCGGCCAATCAGCTGGCGGAAAATTTGCTCAACGCCTTTGACGAGGACGTACTGACGGCTCAGGCACAGGGGAATTTCCAGACCCATACCCCCACCGAGGAACAGCTGCAGACGGTGCAGCGGGAGGCCGCCGGGCAGGCCGCCGCGCCTTTCTGCCGCCCAGAGGTGCGGGATTTTATCGAAAATGTCCGCCGCAGCCATGAGCAGATCATCGACAACACCAACCCGGACACCCTTCTGTTTGCCGGTTTCGACGCCCAGAAGGAGGAGACCGCCGACCGGGTGATCCGGACGTTCCACGAGTTTATCGAGGAAAACAAGGACGAGATCATTGCCCTGCGCATCCTGTACAGCCAGACCTATCAGGATCGCCCCATGGCCATCGAGAAGCTGAAGGCTCTCTATCAGAAACTGCGCGGTAAAGGCGTGACCATCGAAAGACTTTGGGACTGCTATGTCATCAAGAAGCCGGACAAGGTAAAAGGAAGCAGTACTCTGCGCCAGCTGGCGGATCTGGTGTCCATGATTCGGTTTGAGATGGGCCAGGCGGACAGTTTACAGCCCTTTGCAGATAAGGTAAACTATAACTTCCAGCAATGGACCTTCCGCCGCAATGCCGGCGCGGTGCATTTCACGCCCGAGCAGATGGAGTGGCTCCAGTTGGTGAAGGATCACATTGCCACCTCCCTAAGCATCCAGACCGAGGACCTGGACCTGAGCCCCTTTGATCGCAAGGGCGGTCTGGGACGGTTCTACGAGGTATTCGGGGAACAGTACGAAGCGATATTGACAGAAATGAACCGGGAATTGGTAGCGTAAGAGGAGAGCACGAATGAAAACAGATTTTTCTACACCAATGACGTTTTATGAATTGATAGCAATCATATTAGCTGCTGTAGCCATCATCATTCCTATTGTTCAAGCCATATGGAAAAAATGGATCGTATCCGCAAAGCTAAGTTTTCTTCCAACCGGAAGAGCTATTCTTTTCTTTAACCAAAGCGGTTCATACATTCGCATTGACGGTGTGTATGAAGCTGAACAAAAGTCGATATCTATTAAAAAGGCGAAAATTAAAGTAACCCGTCAAAAAGATGAGCGAAAATTAAATCTTACTTGGTCTAGTCTTATTTCTCCTGTAAACCAAAACCTTGTGGGTAATTATCTTCAAACGACAGAGTCTGCACATCCTTTTAGAATTGAAGCTGATAGCATTGTATGCGCATTCACAGAGTTTGGCGACGAATTTAATTCTTTTGAAAAGACCTTTGAAGCTGCTACTGAACCTCTGTTTAAAAGAGTTGCAGATGTCAGAAAATCTTATGCCACCTACCCCAAAGCCGAAAGCTTTTTTAAAGCTACCGATGAGTATGCTTCTGCAAAAGATATTTTGGAAAAAGAATTCTTTTGGGAAATTGGAAAATATAATATCGATATTGAAGTGAACTATAACAAAGATGTAAAACATTTCTATTATGTCATTTCTGTTGAATCTCAAGAGCACAAATTACTTATAAACAATATCGATGAAGCTCTTATTACCCCGTTAAAAGCTGCTTACGGTATCAATAGGAACT
>CABSKZ010000545.1 GCA_902478395.1 uncultured Eubacteriales bacterium
ACGCATAAGGTAAAAATGAAGGAAATCGGCATTGTTAAATAAATGTCAATAAGAGGCGTTTCCTGTTGATTTTTGGCGAATCATACGGTATAATATTATTATATGTCCAAGTTCAATTGGAAGGAGAAATGAAAGATGGTTGTCAGTGTTTGTATCGGCAGTTCCTGCCACTTAAAAGGGTCTTATGATATCATCACTACATTTAAGAATTTGATTGCGCAGCACAAGCTGGAGGACAAGGTTGAGCTTGCTGCCGCGTTTTGCCTGGGCCACTGCATCGACGGCGTCACGATTAAGGTGGATGAGGAGCTGGTGACCGGGGTGAACAAGGAGAATATGAACGAGGTTTTTGAGCGGTATATCCTGCAAAAAGCAGGCGTATGAAGCTACAGCCGCCATAGGAGGTGATTGCGTTGAATAAAATACTGGGTCTGAAAAAGGCGAACTGTAAAAACTGTCATAAATGTATCCGGGAATGTCCTGTGAAGTCCATTAACTTCAGCGACCAGCAGGCAAATATTATTCCGGAAGAGTGTATCCTTTGCGGCAGATGCGTGGTGGCATGTCCGCAAAATGCGAAGGATGTCCGCAATGACGTGCATATTGCGCGGGAATTGATTCGTTCCGGCCGCAAGGTCATTGCCAGCGTCGCGCCGTCTTTTATCGTCGATTTTGACGTAGCCGACATCCATGGCCTGGAAACATGCCTGAAACAGCTTGGATTTGCAGGCGCAGCCGAAACCGCGGAGGGAGCATACATTGTAAAAACAAAATATGAAGAACTGATTGCGGCCCGGACGCAGGACGTTATCATTTCCACCTGCTGTCATTCGACGGTATTGCTGGCACAAAAATATTTTCCAGAGACTGTGAAATATCTGGCGCATGTCCTATCCCCTATGCAGGCACATGCGAAGCTGATAAAAAGCAAGGAACCGGACGCAGCAGTGGTATTTATTGGCCCCTGTATCTCTAAAAAGGATGAGGCTGACCAATATCCTGGTATCGTGGACTGCGTGCTGACCTTTGAAGAATTGCGCGAGTGGATGGCCGAAGAAAATGTTGCGCCGCAGCTGGCGGACGATGCTGCGCCGATTGTGCGCATGTCACGTTTTTTTCCTCAGACGGGTGGAATTATCAAATCTATGCATACGGAAAATACGGGCTTTCAGTACTTGAGCGTCGACGGCGTGAAGGATTGCATCAGCGCGCTGCACAACATTGCCAGTGGAAAGCTGAAAAACTGCTTTGTGGAAATGAGCATTTGCCGGGGAAGCTGCATCAACGGGCCCATGGTCCGACGGTACAGGGATGAGATGCTCGGGTGCACGATTAAACTGGAAGAATTTGCAAAGCCGCAGACCGCTGACGGCGCGGATGATTTTAATATCACGGCGGACTTCGACCTGCAAAAACCGATTACGGAAAAAATGCTGGCGCAGGTAAATCCGAGCGAGGAAGTAATCAACGCGATTCTGGCCAAAATGGGAAAGACGCGGAAGGAAGACGAACTGAACTGCGGCACCTGCGGCTATCCCACCTGCCGGGAAAAGGCGGTGGCAGTTTACCAGGGCAAGGCGGAGCCTTCCATGTGTCTGCCGTTCATGATGGAAAAAGCCGAATCATTCTCCGACAAAATTATTTCCGTCACGCCAAATGCCATTATGGTGTTTGACGAACAGCTGAATGTGCAGCAAATGAACGCGGCGGCGAAAAAGATTTTTAATCTGGCAAGCTCGCTTCAGGTTAAAAATATGCCGGTGATGGAAATTCTCGACCCGGAGCCATATGTGGAAATGTTGTCCGAAGGCAAGCGTCTGTCTCTTATAC
>CABSKZ010000546.1 GCA_902478395.1 uncultured Eubacteriales bacterium
ACGCTGATTCATAACATCGAGTTAATGCCTGGGAAGGGCGGCCAGCTGGTACGTTCTGCCGGCGGCAGCGCACAGCTGATGGCAAAGGAAGATAAATATGCTCAGGTTAGACTGCCTTCCGGTGAAGTGCGCCTGATTAGAATGGATTGCATGGCGACAATCGGACAGGTTGGAAACTTGGATTATGAAAATATTTCTATCGGTAAAGCGGGAAGAAAACGCCACATGGGCTGGAGACCAACAGTCAGAGGTTCCGTCATGAACCCATGCGACCATCCACACGGCGGTGGTGAGGGCAAATCCCCGGTCGGACGTCCAAGCCCGGTTACTCCGTGGGGAAAACCTGCTCTTGGTCTGAAGACCCGCAAGAAAAAGAATTTGAACGACAAGTTTATCGTCAAGAGAAGAAACGAAAGATAATCCTGGCGGTTTCGCGGATAGAATTTATCAGGCCAGCAGCCTGAACTAATTATGGGCGAAGGAGGAAAGCACATGTCAAGATCGGTTAAAAAGGGCCCTTTTGTGGAAGAACGGTTGATTTCGCGCATTGTTAAGATGAACGAAGCAAACGAAAAAAAGGTTGTTAAGACTTGGTCAAGAAGCTCTACCATATTCCCGGAAATGGTAGGCCATACGATAGCCGTCCACGATGGCAGAAAACATGTTCCGGTTTTCATCTCGGAAGATATGGTTGGTCACAAGCTCGGAGAGTTTGCTCCTACCAGAACGTATAAGGGACATGCGGGAAACAAAACATCAGGCGTAAAATAAAATATCCTTTAAGAGAGGAGGAATCACAGTGGAAGCCAGAGCGAAACTTAGTTATGCTCGTATTTCATCCAGAAAAGTTAAAATTGTTATAGATATGATTCGGAATAAACCGGTTACCGAGGCGCTCGGAATTTTGAAGCATACGCCGAAGGCGGCGAGCGAGCTTCTGATTAAACTGCTGCAGTCTGCAATGGCAAATGCGGAAAATAACCACAGCATGGACGTTGGCAGCCTGTATGTCGCGGAAGTGTATGCAAACCAGGGACCGACACTGAAAAGAATCCGTCCGAGAGCACAGGGAAGGGCGTTCCGTATCAGGAAAAGAACCAGCCACATCACGATTGTTCTGAAAGAACAAGAGGCAAATTAACAGAGAAGGAGGTAAGCAATTTGGGTCAGAAAGTACATCCACACGGATTGAGAGTAGGTGTCATCAAGGATTGGGATTCCAGATGGTTTGCGAGCGACGCAGACTTTGGGGACCTTTTGGTGGAAGACTACAACATCAGAAAAGTTTTGAAAAAGCAGCTGTTCCAGGCCGGCGTATCGAAGATTGAAATCGAACGTACCGCGAAGAGGATCAGAGTGAATATCTTTGCTGCAAAACCAGGTATCATTATTGGCCGCGGCGGCAGTGAAATTGATAAAGTGAAGAAACAGCTTGAAGCGATGACCGGAAAGAATGTCGCACTCAACATCGAAGAAGTAAAGCGGCCGGATATGGACGCACAGCTTGTTGCGGAGAACATCGCGAATCAGCTTGAGAGAAGAATTTCGTTCAGAAAAGCGATGAAATCTGTTATGGGCAGAGCTATGAAGCTGGGCGCGAAGGGAATTAAAACCAGCTGCAGCGGCCGCCTGGGCGGTGCAGAAATCGCAAGAACGGAGCATTACCATGAGGGCACGATTCCTCTGCAGACCTTGAGAGCCGACATCGACTACGGTTTCTGGGAAGCCAATACGACTTACGGAAAAATCGGCGTCAAGGTTTGGATTTATAAAGGTGAAATTCTTCCCGAAAGTAAAAAGAATCAACAGGCTAAGGG
>CABSKZ010000547.1 GCA_902478395.1 uncultured Eubacteriales bacterium
TGGCTTGTCTTAACATAAAATCCTCCGTTTCCGACAGCCAGCCCCACTATTCCGTATTTTTATCATACCACATGGGGCGGCTGTCTGTATAGCGGTGAAAGCGTCAAATCTGCTTCTTTATAATTTGTCAAATTGTCAATTTTCTTGTAGCAATTTATTGTTTTCATTTTCTTATGTAAATATTTACAAATCCGTGATATGATATAAAAAACAAATTTACGGGGTGGAGAAATGAAAAATGTAATCATTAGCGCCGATGGCGATAGGATAGTTTATTCTGTTCCGAACATTGTAGCTGACAATCTAACTGAATACTGCATTGAATTTTGTGACAAATGGCTTAAAACAAGTCCCCACGCAAAAAAGTATAGGTTTAACGGTGGCCTATGTTACAATGAACGGGATTTCATTGAGTATCTCAACAGATTCATATTTCCCAAAGAGCAATCGGTATTTATTGAAAATCTTGGTCCAATAGGGATTGATGAATTACCAATACCAGAGCGCTACAAAGATTGCCCTATGTTTAATTTCTGAAAGGTATAAAAAGCGGCCACATTCCCCGGCGTGACCGCTTTTCTATGTCCCGTCATATCGCCGGTTTTTGTGTAGCAGCTTCGGCCTGCAATACCTTTGCCATTTTGTCGGCGGCAGTTTCGGTGCTGCCCTGCTTGAAAAAGCCGGACACCACAAGGACAGAGTTGCCCATGCGGATTTCCGTCACGCAGTCGGGGCGGCGAGGATTGGTTCGGGTGATCTGCTTGTTATCTGCCATAGGCTACTCCTTTCACTCGTTCATCAGATTTTTCAGCCGTTCCAGCTTGGCCTGTGCGGTTTCCCTGCGGAAATTACCGCCTGTAAAACGGACGGGGGCGCACATTTCCAGCAGCCGGTCATAGATACGGGCGTGGGCGGTGTCCGGCGGGTTCTGGATTTGCTGCAAGGTCAGGTTGGTGGTGACGATCAGCGGCCTGCGGCTGCGGTATCGGCTGTCAATGACGCTGTAAGCCTGTTCCAACCCGTATTCTGTTCCACGCTCCATGCCGAAATCGTCCAAAATCAGCAGCGGATAACGGCAGAGCCGGGAGATGTACTCGTTCCTGCCCTCAAAGCTGGCGGCAAGGTCATTGAGGATTGCGGCAAAGTTCGTCATGCGGACGGGGATTTCTTTCTCCATCAGGGCGTTTGCAATACAGCCCGCAAGGTAGCTTTTGCCGGTTCCTACACCGCCCCAAAAGAGATAGCCGATGTTCTCGGCCTGCATGGTGTCCCAATGCTCCGCATAGAACCGGGCAACAGCTGTCTGGGGGTTCCTGCCGTTGTCGTTTTCAAAAGTCCAGTCACGCATGGCGGTATCGAAAAATCCCCGGCGTTTCAGTTCCTCCACGGTGTCAAGGTGCCTGCGCCGCTTCTCGGCGGCTTCACGCTCAATCCGCTGCGCCCTCTGGCAGTCGCACTCTGCCGGGTGGCGGTCAAGTCCGAAAAGCGTCTTGCCCTCCGGGAAGTAGGCTTCTTTGGGTTTGCGGCATTTTCCGCAGTACAGCAAACCGTCCTCGCCTGTGTAGTCACCGCTGTCCGGCTCGGTATCCGGCAGCAGATTGATATTCTCGATTTTGTTCATAAACTTTCTCCCTCCTTGCAGGTGTAGTCCGGGACGCCCTGTTTCGGGGCGTCCTTTTTGTCGTTCTCCGCCCAGATCCGCAGGGCGGCGGCATAGTTCTGGTAGGTTCTCCCGTTGGCGGCAAGGTAGCGGCTCATTTCCTCAATAAGCCGTTCCAGCCTGTCCGGTAACTTGGTTTTCAGTTCTGCATATT
>CABSKZ010000548.1 GCA_902478395.1 uncultured Eubacteriales bacterium
ACTATGTTGTCACCCGGTATATTCCTGAACTTTCCTGGCATTTGGTAACGGAAGGCAATACCGATATGTTGGTAAAAAGGGTCCAACTACAGCTTTATTTGAGTATTGTGGTTCTAGCTGGCATTATCACCATCATACTGCTTATCATTACCCGTGTAATTCGTGGATTCAATCGGCAAATCACCAATTTGACGGAGGATCGTCAGAAAATTTTTCGCCAGGTGACAGAGCAACTTTATCACAATATCTATGAATTGAACATTACTAAGAACCGGGCAGCAGGCAAAAGCACACGGCGGTATTTCGAAAGCCTCGGCGTCCCGAAAGACATGCCTTTTGACAAGGCGTTGCCTATCATTGCCGAGAAGCAAATTAAGGAAAAATTCCGTGCTGGTTATATTGCCACCTTTTCTCCTGAAAATGTGATGCGGCAATACGCAAACGGCAACAAGCATCTGCGCTATGATTATATGATGACGCAAAATGGCACGGACTATTTCTGGATGCGGATTGACGCGAATCTTTTCTATTTAGAGGAGGATGATTCCATCCGCATGTTTGTTTACCGGAAAAATATCGATTCGGAAAAACGTCAGGAGCGGCAAATGACAGAGCAGGCAGAGACGGATTCGATGACCCGGCTTTATAACCGAACCGCTGTCCAGCAGCATATTGACCAACGGCTCTCGCAGCATCCGGATGCCACCTATGGTTTTTTCATATTTGATATTGACGATTTCAAACAGGTAAACGACAAATGCGGTCACGTTTTTGGCGATCTGGTCATTATGGAATTTGCCAAAACACTTCGGGAACATTTTGGCCAAGGTGCAATTCTCGGGCGCCTCGGCGGAGACGAATTTGTCGCATTTATGTCATTTGACGATGCGGAACAGGTGAAACAGCAGGCGGAAACGGTTTCTGGCGCACTTCGCAGAACAGTGAAGAAGGATGCGCTCCGGCGGGATATTTCCGCAAGCATCGGGGTTGCTGTCGTTTCAAAAGAAAGGTCAGACTTTGATACCCTTTATGAAAAGGCGGACGCCGTACTATACCACACAAAAAAACGAGGCAAACGCGGCTATACCTTTTATGATCAAACCTTTGACATATAATCTTCAGCCGGGCGCACATGCGCCCGGCTTTTCTATTGCCGTTCAGTCATCCGCTTTACAAAAAACCCTTCCAGAAAAGGAGCAATCATAAATCGGATTATTTTTCTGAACTCAGCAGAAAAAGAGTGGATTTGTCGGTTTAAATATGATATTCTTATTGTATCATGTATACTAGAGGTGGACACTTTGGAACGAAATAAAGCTACGGATATATTACTGACAAAGTTGGACAGATATATCGTCATCCGCGCGGATAATTATGAAATAGAATATGCAAATCCTGCGCTGGAGTCCGAATTGGGCGGGCCGCTAGCTGGTAAGCCATGCTATAACGCTTTATTTGGACATGACGCGCCATGTGGTTACTGTCCGATGAAATCGGTGAAGTCCGGCGAAGTTTACAATTGGGAATGCTACAATTCTTCTGAAACGCACCATATGACCAGCGTCCGTTTCAAAAACGGAGAACAGGAGTATTTTCTGTCAAGGCTGACAAATGTGACGGACTTTACTATGCTCAGCAACAGCGCTTTAAAATATATTAAATTTCTCGACCGTATTTCTACGCTGCAAGCGGTTCTACTGGATGAAACTAGCGATTTTCCAAAAATAGCACTGCCCATGATGGCAGAGTTTTGTGAAGCCGAAACCATCCTATTTTTCAGCCGTGACGCGGCAGAATCCACCGTATATCTGTAC
>CABSKZ010000549.1 GCA_902478395.1 uncultured Eubacteriales bacterium
GGTTTATATTATGGAATATGGGTATATCCGGGTCTCAACAAAGGAACAGAACGAGCAAAGGCAGCTGATCGCAATGCGGGAGTTCGGGATAGCGGAAAATCGGGTCTATATGGACAAGCAGTCCGGAAAGGACTTTGAACGAAAAAATTACAAGCGATTGATCCGGAAATTAAAAAAGGACGACACCCTCGTGGTCAAGAGCATCGACCGGCTGGGGCGGATGCGGATATGTTTGCTTTTTGCAAAAAGTTGTTTGTTTTAACGCTTTCTTTACGCGCGCGTCTGCTGTATAATATGGTCAAATTCAACAAACCATTTGCGCTGCGGAACATGCACATTGGCGATTTACGCAAAAATAATTGCGTTTTCTGTGCAATTCCGATGATAAACCCGGAACGGCACAGCGGCGGAAGCACTTTTGGAAATGTATAATTTCCGGTTCAGAAAAAAACTGCCGGCACGGCGCATGACGCCATACCGGCAGCCGCGCAGCTCAGAAGGACTGCCGCTGGAGCCTGCGGAATTCGTTGGGGCTGCACCCGATCATTTTCTTGAAGGAATTTGAGAAGTACGCGGTGCTCTCAAAGCCGACCTTGAAAGCGATCTCCTGCACACTCAGCTCCGTACATGTCAGCAGATTCTTCGCGGCGGTGATGCGATAGTTGATGAGGTACTTATGCACGGTCGTGCCCGTCGCGTTGCGCATAAGACGGTTGATGTGGTAGGCGTGGTAGTTGAACTGCTCGGCGATCATCTCGCTGGTCAGGTTCTCGTTATAGTGCTCCTGAAGGTAGCGGATGAGCTGCAGCGCGGTGCGTCCGGCACGGTTGTTGGAAACCATCTTGGTCTTCGCGATGGTGATGAGCACGGTCTTGAAGAGGCTCGAGGCTTTCTCGCGGTAGTAGACCTCCTGCGATTCATAGACGTCCAGTATGGTCTTCAGCTCGCCCTCGATGAAATTCATGTCGCTGAGGACAAGCGGCTCGTTGAGCGCGGCGCAGTCGTCGATGTGGTCACGGTATACCTCTCCGGCGGACTCGCCGCCGCTGACGGGGATCGGCGGGATGAAGTTTACAATGTTCGAGCGCTCAAAGCTGTAATCGAAGTTGAAGACGATCATGCTCAGCGGTGCACCGGGCTGGAGCTGGTAAAGCTCCCCCGAGTTTATCAGCGCGAACGTCCCCGGGGCAAGCGGATAGCTGCTGCCGTGTACGGCAAGCGTTCCGACACCGGAGGTCACATAAAAAATGCGGTTGTCACCGGGACAGACCTGTCGCCCGACGGGGACGAAAACGATATTCTGGGCAAACCGGAGATTCGGGTTCATATCACACAGCAGCATAATAACAACTCCTTTTGTGATCGTCACGGAAAGGCATGAAGACAAGGTGATTTATCGCGCAAACGCGCCCGTCGGCGTCTTCCTATCTTGCGGGAGACGGTATGGGGACGGTGCGCCCGCTCTTTCCATTTTTTATAAATTATAGCACAGCGGATGTAAATAATCAAGCGGCAAAGAAAGCGATTTGCCCGAAATTCAAATTACGAAAAATGTTTGCTTTTTATAAATCCGGGCGGGAAATTGTATTGCTATATCGAACGCGGAAGCTTATACTTAAGGCAGAAACGGACCTGAATGAGAAGACAAGAGAAGCAGTGATATGAAAGAAACGGTAATAAATGCTTTTGCGGATAAGGCCGTGTTGGAAAGGCTTTTTACAAATGGCCCGGGCGAGCTTCTGGCGGTCAATTCCAAAGCGAGCTATCTGAAAGCGGGGCAGGATGTATATATGCTCTGTTCCGCCGATC
>CABSKZ010000550.1 GCA_902478395.1 uncultured Eubacteriales bacterium
GAATGGCATTCTACACGGCACTACCGAGACCACCTTTGCGCCGGATCGTGGTATGACCGGGCAGGAATTTGTCAAAATGTTTTTAGGCGCGCTTGGCTACACGGAGGTCACGCTGGAAAGCGCATATGAAAAAGGTGTCGGCTGCGGCCTGCTGTTAAACAATCCAGCAAAGCTGGCGGTGGAGACGGCCGGATATCGGCTTATTCGGAGTGACGTGGTAAATCTATGTCACTGTGCGCTGCTCGCAAAAACTGCCGGCGGCCAAATGTTGCAGGACCTTCTGGTAGAAAAAGGGTTGTTTACGAAAGAAGAATTAAACCGCGTGCTAACCTCGGAAACACCTCCCGCGCCGGTGATGGATGGGGCCCTGACACTCTCTAAACAGATTGCCGGCCAGCTTGATAAGGATGAAAATTATATGTTTTCGCCGCTTTCTATTAAGCTCGCCTTTGCGATGGCCGCCAACGGCGCGGAAGGGGAAACGCAGCAGGAAATACTGGATGTGATGGGGATTGCGGACCTTACCGAGTTTAATCAGGCGGCAAGCGCTCTGATGGAACGGCTCAACGGCAGCGAAGACGTGCAATTCAAGGCAGCGAATTCCATCTGGCTGAACACGGATTATTTCAAGGGCAGCAAGGTGGCCTTCCTGCCTTCTTATAGAGATACCATCGAACGGTATTACAAAGGGAAAGCAGATGAGGTTACCGCGCAAAACGCGGTGCAAACGATTAATGACTGGATTAGCCAGCAAACGAACGGGAAAATCAAAGACGTAATGTCGAGTTCCGATTTTCTGGCGGCACTGGTAAACACCGTATATTTCAAAGGGGAATGGGCCAACCAGTTCAACGAACGTGCTACGGAGAAGGGCGAATTCACTGATGGTACAGGCAAAAAGACACAGATAGATTTTATGCACGACACCGGGTATTACGCCTATGCGGAAATAGGGGATATGCAATTGATTGCCCTGCCCTACAAGAACCGGGACACAGCCATGTATATTCTTCTGCCGGAGGAGGGCAAGCGCGCCTCGCTCGATGCCCTATCCAAGGACGTGTTTGCAAACATGGAATCGGCTTATGTGCGGCTGAGCCTGCCGAAATGGAAGACGGAAAACAAATATGAACTAAACAGCCTGCTCAGACAGTTGGGAATTGAGACGGCGTTTGACAGAACAAAAGCGCAGTTTACCAACAAGATGTTTCAAAACCTGTCGGAAAACGCCTTTATATCTGATGTGATACACCAGACCTTTATTGACGTGAACGAAAACGGAACAGAAGCCGCCGCGGCGACAGTTATCGGCGTAGGTGCTGGAAGCGCACCACCGCCAACACCGGTAGAGTTCAACGCCGACCATCCGTTTGCTTACTTCATCCGGGATGAGGTCTCCGGCGAAATCCTGTTCTTCGGAGAATATCTGTTCGGGGAAGAATACTCTGCAAATTAAACCAAAACAGCCTGTCAAAGAATCAAAAATTATGCAAAACATGGGGAGTCGTCAGAGGGGCGGCAAGCCAGCACTGGCCGTCAGCCAGTCTAGCCCCCGGTAACTACACACACTTAAGCAAAAACAAATATCATCAAGCGGAATCTGCCTTTGGCATATTTCGACTTGAAGCGTGACGACCTTTTCGATAAACAAAACAGCCTCCCATTTCAAACGGGAGGCTGTTTTGTTTATCGACGCCGACATGTACCAATGAATGATATGTGGAAATAACTTTTTGTAAATATTTAGAAATTTTTGTTTGGAATGATCCGTAGCCGGGTATATAAATGTCAGAATCTAAATTATAG
>CABSKZ010000551.1 GCA_902478395.1 uncultured Eubacteriales bacterium
GATGTGTATAAGAGACAGAGCTTAGCATGATATTTTTCCCGTTTTTCAGGATTTCAAAATCGTAATCCGAAGCCTTTTCATCAAGTTCCAGGCTGTTTAACTCTCCGAAGGTGTATTTATTATAAACCATACTGGTAGCGGCGCCGACCGAATCCACCACAATGATTTCCGCATTCGTAACAACTGCGACATCATACATTTCATCGCCGTTGTTATCGATTAGGGTAACCGCTCCGTTTTCCGGCATAAAGTCCTTGTCAGTATAATCATGATATACCTTTTTGTTATAGATAAAATCAACCGATCTTGCAACCTCTGCTCTTTGGCTGTCCTTGGTTTCATCTTCATAATACCAGAACTGTGTTTTGGTTGTTTTCGATTTGTCAATGTCCTTTGAAGAAACCGTTAAAACATTATTTCGCTTGGTCGGCATAACACAATGGACAATCTCTTCATTCACTCCGTCCGACTCGAGATAATATTCCACCTCGTAGCCCAGATATTCATCGGCAAACGTGTCCAGCGACTGATACGCCTGTCCGTCGATTTCAATAAGCCCTTTCTTGAGCGCATCTGGCTTCTCCAGCCTGGTGAAACGGTTTCCCGTAACTTTTCCGCGCTTTTTCGTCATGTTCCAGTATTCAGACAGAACAGTGGCATCTTCATCAATTGTGTACTCCGTCCGGCCTTCCCCAACACTCTGCGGCACCGCAACCGGGACGGTAAGAAAATTAAACAGAAGTTTTGCCATCTGATCGCCGCTTAAGTAATCGCCGATTTGTGCTGTAACACCCTTGGATAAGCTGAGGCTCCCGCCAACTGCCAAATAGCCTTCCGGATAGCCGCCAAGTGCTGTCGCCTTAAATTCATACCCGGCAGCAGCAACAAGCATTTTTATTCCCTGCTCATATTTAACCGGAAAATTAGGATTGAATTTTTGCTCCGGGCTTTGGGACAGGATATTCATCCCTACCAATAAATCCGTAACCGCCGCTAAATGGCTCTTTTTCGGCACATCGGTAAAATAAATGCTTTGCTGCCCCACAGCATCCGCATCAAACCCCAGCGCCTGGTATAAGTTCAACGCGAATCCTTCCCGTGTAACATATTCCTGTTCAAAGCTGCCGTCATCGCCTAACCCCAGCATAGAGAGCACCAAATTTGTGGCCGTGCGGTTTTCTGTCTCATCGGCAGCTGCTGCCGGCCGGGCCATCATAGGAAAGGCCATCAGCAGGGCAATTGCAAGCGCCGTCAGGCTTCTAAACTTTGTACGAACCATGTCGTTTCACTCCTCTCGTTTGAGGGAAACTGTTTTCCCTCCGCCAATCACCTTTTATATTTTTGCTTCATTGCGTAAAGCTATTGCTGCAGGATTCCATAAATGATCTTCGCAGCCTCTGCGCGCTTCGCTGTCGCTTTCGGTGCAAAACATCCGTCTCCCACGCCGTTAATGATCCCCGCCCGGCTCAAGGCCGCCACGCCGTCGGCCGCAAACTCTGAAATTTCATCTGCGTCGCTGAAGCTGGCTGTATTTTCCTCTGATAAAACAATTCCGGCCCGTTCCGTCACACGGTGTAAAATAACCGCCACTTGTTCCCGTGTAATTTTGTCCTGCGCTCCAAATTGTTTTCTATCATATCCGGTAACAATATCATATTTCACCGCTGAAGCGATGTACTGATAAGACCAGCTTGTAGCCGGCACATCTTCAAATTGGCACGTCGCTGTATCATCATACAGATCAAACGCCAGAACAATCATTTTTATGAACTCTTCCCTGGTAATTTCACGGTTGGGATAGAAG
>CABSKZ010000552.1 GCA_902478395.1 uncultured Eubacteriales bacterium
AATACAGAAGCTTTATGAAAGAGAGAACCTGACTGCTGATGACCAGTATCAATTTTGCCGGAATTTGTTCTTTAAGCAAATTGCAAAGACTACGAAAAGACGGGAATTCATGAAACAAGTGATCCGGGAGTTTTCCGATCATCAGATTCAATATTGTATCTTAAAGGGAGAAACCCTGGCGGCGTTATATTACAGCCCCATATGCCGGATATCGGCGGATACGGATATTTTTGTGAAACAGGAGGACAGCGCACGGGCCGATGGGCTTTTGAAACACATCGGGTTCCAGAAGGAAGTATCTGCGGATACATCCCACCATGAGGTCTATACGCATCCGGTTGGCGGCATCGTAGAATTGCATCAGGAGTTATTTGATGAGGTGCATACCGATTTATGGTTTAATGAGAAAGTTACATTAACCGAACAGTTTCAAACGGTTCAAATTGAACAGGAATTCACCATTCCTGCACTTGGAATGACAGACGGGCTGATATTTACGGCGCTGCATGCCATTCAGCATTTCCTGTTTGCCGGAACCGGAATCAAACAAGTGATGGATATGCTTTTATATTTGCGATGCTATAAAGACAGAATCGATTTAGATAGATTTCAGGAACTGATGTCGTACCTGAAATACGAACGTTTTATTGATTATTGTATCGAAATTGGGACGCGTTATTTGGGCTTTTCTGAACATGACTTTGTGAGGCTTACGGAAGAAAAAACGGAAGAATCCGTTTTAAATGAAATGTTGACAGACATTGAAAACGGCGGTATGTTTGGACAGCTGGAGATAGAACGGACGGGCTTTAGCCGGGTTTATAACAAAGAGCGTTTTTCGAGGTTTAAAAACGAAAATTATAGCAAATATATGGCACAGCACCATAACGTTTCCTTTTTTAAGGAATTTTTTCCAGACAAAGCGGTCTTATACAGAGATTTTCCTTATTCCAGAAAACACCCGGTTTTACTTCCTGCGGCTTGGTTTCACAGGCTGGGGCGTTTTCTAATTTCTATGAGACAGAAAAAAAGAAATGTACGGCAATATATGCCTTTTATGGATGCCGAGAAAGGAAATGAGGTTACACAAAGAAGAATGAACTTAATTCGTAAGCTCGATATGATATAAAGTTTACCACGGAAGGAACCGTTTTTATGAAATCGCCAAAAAGTATGAAAAGAAAAGTGGTATCAGGCTTGTTTTGGCAGATATCTGAAAAATGCGGGGTACAAATCGTTCAGGCTCTTGTACAATTGACGCTTGCAAGGCTGCTCGACCCAGAGGCTTACGGAATTTTAGGCATTATCACTGTATTTGTTACGGTTTGCCAGTGTTTTGTTCAAAGCGGTCTGGGAAACGCGCTCATTCAGAAAAAACAGGTCGACAAATATGATTTGTCCTCTGTTTTTTTTGTGAGTATTTTTCTTTCCGTTTTGGTTTACATAGCCCTGTTCTTTTTAGCCCCTGCCATCGCTCGCTTTTATCAGGAACGGAATTTGATGCTTTATATCCGGATACAGGCAATGGTGCTGCTGATTGCGCCGGTGAACAATATCCAAACTGTCATCCTGTCCCGCAGAATGCAGTTTAAGAAAAGCTTTATCAACAACCTGTGTGCGATTTTGGTATACGGGGGTGTTGGTATCACCCTGGCCTATATGGGGTTGGGCGTATGGGCGCTGATTTGCTCCAATATGGCAAATTATGCGGTAAGCACAGCAATGCTTTGGTTTACAGTGAAGTGGAGGCCGCAGAAGATATTTTCGATATCCCGTGTCAAAACCTTATTTCAATACGGCGGG
>CABSKZ010000553.1 GCA_902478395.1 uncultured Eubacteriales bacterium
AGTCATTTTTATCGCAAAGAAAAAGCATCTGAAAATCGGCAGAATAGAGGTGGAGCTGTTCCACGAAAATGAAGATTCGAAAATCAACGCCGCCTCCGACGCGGTGACGATGTTCCGGGAGGTATTACAGGTCAGAAAAAACAACAAAGAAGGACGATATCAATAAAAATCCACCCCGCAAAGAATAATTGTCCGATAAACAGTTTTCAGCGGCAGGTAAAATGTCTGCCGCTGATTTTCTGCACACAGATGTATCAGTCGCCATTGTGCCCAGCGTTTTTATATGTTATGATTGGCAGTAAATTCAGATTTGGAGGGGAATCATGAAAAAATGGTATGCCGAGGAGTACGAATGGGAAATTGAGGTAACTGGGTTTCTCCGCAGCGACCACACGGAACGGTATTGCAGGAATGGAGAGGAAATTGGAGATAAGTATACCTGCACCTATGGCTGTCCTGTAAACGCGGATGGACAGGGGATTTGCTCCAAAGTCATGCTGATGATGTTCCCAATCATGGAGGCCGTCAGAAGCGGCGGAGATTTAGAGAACATCGGCGGCAGCAACAAGTACAGCAAGGATATTGTATGTCCGGACGGCAACGTTATCTTCAGGCTGACGGCAAAAAAAATTGGAAATGAGAATTTCTATAAGGGAAAATTTTACGATTAACTCAATGGCTATCCTGCATTTTTGAAAAACAAAAGCAACATATCCGGCGCCAAGTTGGATATGTTGCTTTTCCTTTTTATGAATCCCCGTCGAATCGGCGCGGACTTTTCATGAAACCTTTTCTAACTGTGCCCGCAGGGTTTGCCTGGCGCAGAATACGAAAACATTTCGGAGCTATGCCAAGCTTTTTCTGTGGAACTGTACAGAAAAAGAAGGGACAACCACCTAAATCAGATAGCTATCCCCGCCCCATAACCGTCTTACTCAAACAGCAAATCGAAGCCCTTCAGCTTGTAAATTGCCTCAGCGAAATAATAATCGCCGTAAATAATCGGTATCTGCCGCCTTTCCTCCTCCACGTGGTACGCTTCACACCCATTTTGCAGGAGAGAATCCTCTTCCGGCGACCAGTTGATATGGTCTTTTTCAAGTGCTTTCAAAATGTTCATTGCCGCGTTTAAGTAAATGCCTTTCTCATATTCCCCGACGCAGTTGGCAATTTCAATTAACCCACATGCGGCGATTGCACCGGCCGTTGTATCGTAGATAACCGGTTCAGCGGGCGCGCGGAAATCGGACTTCGGCACATAGTCGTCGCAGATACAGGAAATAAAATAATGGGCTACGCGTTTCGCTGTGTCCAGATATTCCTGTTTCCCGGTGTGGATATAGCTCAGCGCAAATCCATACAGCGCCCAGCTCTGACCTCTCGACCAGGACGAGCCCGTCCCATAGCCCTGTCCGCCGAGCGATTCCAGCAGTTCTCCCGTAACCGGGTCGTAGCAGAGAATATGGTTGACCGAGCCGTCCGGCCGCACATGGTTTTTCATTGTCGTATCGGCATGCGCCTCCGCTATGTAACGGAACCGCGGGTCGTTTGTCTCTTTTGAGGCCCAGTAAAGGAGCGGAATGTTCATCATACAGTCGATGATTACCCAGCCTTCATTTCCATCCCCGTTCCATGCACGAATAAAATTTCCGGCCATGTTAAACCGGGCGGCAAGCGTATTTGCCGCGCACAGCGTCCTGTTTTTCGATTCTTTGCCCCCAAACAGCCGGTAATTCACGCCGCTGGATATGAGCCACATAAACCCGACATCGTGATGGAGCAGTTCATGCTGTTCATATAG
>CABSKZ010000554.1 GCA_902478395.1 uncultured Eubacteriales bacterium
GATTTGCGTTGGCTATGCATATTTGCCGAGCGATTTGCCGTGGCATATAAATAAAACTTTTATCATAAACGAAAATCCTCCTAAAATGCCGTGTTCTGCCCCGATTTGCCGCAGTTTGCCGACTATATTTTTTGCTCTGAGATTGTTAAATTTGTCACAGAATAAGCAAAATGCGGCAAAACGGGGCAAGTTGAGGACATGAAACGTAGTCAAAACGTAGTAAAAATCGGGGTGTTTTACTACTGCGATTATTCTATCATAGGTTGCGGGATTTTGGGAGTGGGAATGTAGAAAAAACGCACTGCCGAAGCAGAGCGCCAATGTGTTCTTTCTATATTAAATTGCCCGGAATATTTTCTGCGATACCGGATTCTCTCCCTTGACCTTTTCCAGTTCCTTTCTGGCATCCGCCAGTTCTTCCATCCGCTTCAGTTCGTCCGCTGCATCTTCCAAGCCAAGATGCGTGTAGGTATTCAGCGTCACGCCGATGTCCGAATGCCCCATCAGGTATTGGAGCGTTTTTGGATTCATGCCGGACTTCGCCATGTTGCTACAGTAGGTATGACAGCAGACGTGGGGAGTAATGTTTGGAATCTGCACCCGAAAAATATCATTGTACCGTTTAACCATGTGGTTGAAGCGGTGTTCCCAATGCATTGCCACCAGGGGCATTCCATCCTTATCTGTGAAAAGGAATCCGGTATGTCAATCTACCATCTTTTCAAATCTCGGTTTTTCTCTGTCCTCAATGATTGCCTGAAAACACCGGAACACATCTTCCGTCATGGGCAGCTTCCTCGTTCCGGCGTTTGTCTTTGTCGCTTCAATCAAATACTTCATTTCTGATGTTCTGAGCAACTGGTGGTCAATATTGATGATTCGGTTCTCAAAATCAATGTCCTTAAGTGTCAGACCGCAGAATTCCGAAATTCGCATCCCCGTATGGAACAGAATGTAGACCACCTCATAATACTTGCAGTAAACATTATCATCATGGATGAATTTCAGGAACTTCCGCATCTGATCCCGGCTGATTGCCTCCCTGGTCACACTGTCATTGACAATTACTGTAGCCAATTCAAAACCAAACGGATTCTTGTGCAGCACATCATCATCCACCGCCATCTGGAAGGCAGGCCGCAGCACGCCTCGAATGGAATGAATGGAACTATATCCTCTGCCGTCACTCTGTAGCTTTATCAGGAACAGCTTTGCATCGGATACCTTTACTTGAGATATTTTCTTTCCGCCAAAAGGTTCCTTTTCTAATGCACGCTGCACGGTTCTGTAGCCTGCGCGGGTACTATCCCTTACTCCCGTTTTGGTTCTGACATAACGTTCTACCAATTCTACCACCGTTATGTTTTTCCCAACGGGATCTAATTGCGAATCAAGGTCATAACCGATATGCTTTTCCAACTCGCGCAGGGAAAGGCACGGCTTCTTTTCTACCGGAAGTTTATCCGTAGGCTCCAGCCGCCAACTGTAAACAAAGTGCGGTTTCCCATTTACGTGATATTTGAACTGGTATTTCCCGTCCGCACGGATGGATTCACCCCGGCGGAGAACCCGGTGCTTGGAGTCACGCCGGTTACCTGGTTTCTTTGCCATTTACGCCCTCCTCCTTAACTTCGGATGCTTCTCTAGATATTTTGCAAATTCGGTACGGATGGTCAGCCTGCGGCTGCCGTACATCGCCATAAAAGGCGTGTTTTTTCCCTCTTTCAGAAGTTTATAATATTTTATCATTTTTATTTCCTACCGCAACTAATCGGTAATATCAAAAA
>CABSKZ010000555.1 GCA_902478395.1 uncultured Eubacteriales bacterium
ATTCATATCGCCGAAGAAGGGTGAAGCAGAAGGTATAGTTTATGCGAGCAAGCCGCTTTCGTATCAAGGTGAGCTTATAGAGGATTTTTGGATTCGGTTTGAGAAAGGTAAGGCCGTAGAGGTGCACGCGGAAAAGAACGAAGAGCTTTTGAAGAAACTGATTTCGATGGATGAGAACGCGGCATATCTTGGAGAATGCGCGCTTGTACCATATGATTCACCGATTTCCAAGCTCGGAATTGTTTTTTACAACACGCTGTTTGATGAAAATGCGGCGTGTCACTTGGCGCTCGGTATGGGATTTACGAATTGCATTAAAGATTACGACAAGTATACACTTGAAGAGTGCAGAGAAAAGGGTGTTAATGACTCGATAATTCACGAGGACTTTATGATCGGTACGGAGGATCTTTCTGTAGTGGGAATTACGAAAGACGGAAAGCGCGTGCAGATATTCGAGCGCGGCAATTGGGCGTTTTAAGACATAAAAAGAAGAATGTGCATTTTGCGGACAGCGCCGGTAAGACGATAAATTGAAAAAATTGTGAGCGCAAGGTATCTGACAGACAGGTTTGTTATAAAAGAAAGCTCTATGTGTTTGCCATATGGTAAATATACAGAGCTTTCTTTATTTTTCGCCTTTTTTGCTGTTTTTAATGTTAGTTCGGTCCCGGCAGTTATTATATACGTTAAGGATTTTATTTTCCGTTTTCTTGGATATATGGGAGGCCAGGCATTTTTTTTTGCTAAAATATATGTGTCAGGATATAGTGTAGCTTGAAAAACATATAAACATCTAAGAGAGATATGCCATACGGAGAAGCGAGGTCATAACAGGATTTTCGCAAAACCGCAGCTTTGGCGAAAAGATGCGGAGCAATGAAATGGATGAGCAGAATGTAACTTTTATGGCGAAACCCACAGCAAATAGCGGTGCGCCCGGCGGCAAACAGGGTACGTCGCTGAATGTGCGTTCTCATAGTTTCGTGTGATTTTATGTTGAATTGTGAAATTTAAAACACGTTTCCTTGGACAGGGTTGTCAGAAGCATTTTCTATCAAATGGGTATCGGCCGCAAGGCCGTATTTAGCAGAGCATCCTGCCTGCATGGGCAGGACAGGGTGCCGGTAAGATAACAAAAGGAGGAGGATACATTTATGGTCCCTTTTCAAGATAAGTAGTGATGAACTAAACTTCGTCGGTTTCACCAAATAGCAGCCTCTAACTTGAGAACAGCCACAAGCAAAGGCGAGTTGCCTCGTGCTTGCGGCTGTTTTGCATTATCAGTCGATTTGCATACATTGTTATGTACATTTTTGTAATATCAAACAAAGTTTGATTTGTTGTTGAGCAAAGGGCGAAAAAGCCGTTGATACAGTCTGAACGCGAACACATCATAAGCGTTTTGAGCAGGACATTCCCACTTTAGGCCCTCCATCATGAAAGTATAAGGAGGTACAACTTCGGAAAACCGGGGTGAGTACATTCTTTGGAGGGCATACACATGCCGAAAGTATTAAGAATTTCAGAGTGTTTAACCGGAGCAGATTTCGAGAACATCATCCTTAAAATCTTAGTCAACCTCGGCTTTGATGCGCACCTGACCGGGAAAGAGGATCGGGGCATTGACATCATCGCTTCTAAGACAGTCGATGAGAAAGCCTACAAGTTTTATATCCAGTGCAAGTTCTGGAATACCACTGTGGGAATGAAACAAATCCAAGAGGCATTTACAGGCTGTCACTATTTTGGAAATGATGGAACGCCGGTCGTGATAACCAACAAC
>CABSKZ010000556.1 GCA_902478395.1 uncultured Eubacteriales bacterium
ATGTGTATAAGAGACAGAGTTAGCTCCAAGCAGCTATTGATGAATGCAAGAAAGGACGGTATTCAGATTTATGGCAAAAAGCAATAAGTCAATCCTTGAGCACATCTTATCGTATTGTAATGAAATACAAACAACAATGTTACGGTTCGGGGATAATCTGGATACATTCATCAATGATATAGATTATCGAAAATCCGTATCTCTCAGCATTCTTCAGATTGGAGAGCTTGCTGGAAAACTTTCTGATGAATACAGACAAAGTACTACTGAAATGCCCTGGCGGCAAATTCGTGGGCTAAGGAATATAGTTGCTCATTCATATGGCGAAGTGGATTTTGAAATGATATTCAGCATTGCACATGATGATATTAGTCATCTGAAGTTGTTCTGTGAACAGGAACTTAAACATATGGAACTTCTTAATGCAAGTGGCATGGAAACAGAATCCTATGACGAAAATGAATGGGGACAATGATGTCGTATTTGCCCCATGGTGAGACAGTTAAAAAACAAACAACTAAGGCACAGCGTAATTAAATTATGCTGTGCCTTTTTATATCTAAAGGAGAATTTATGAATGACCACTCACGGAAAATACTGCGATTTTAATTTCTATGTAACCAGCTTAGACGCAGAAAATGGCTATGCCGCCACCGAGCCTATGTCCTCCGGACTTTCGCTTCTGGAAGCGGTTTCGGAGTTCTATAAACGCTGCGGCAGATATCCGTCAAGCACAAATATCATGCTCGGCGTTGAGTACACCACCAGCCGCCGCGACCTCGAACCAGCCGGAAAAGGCGCGGCAGACCTGCTTCAGCGCGTAAACGGACATCTCCATCTTTCAAAGGATTACGAACAGTCCGCAGTGCTTTCGCAGGAGGGACTTATCGCAAATAACGCCATATCATTCTTGAAACAGCAGAGCGAGCATTTCTACGAAATAAGCGATAAATACACGGCGGAATGTGCAAGGTTCATTTCGAATAATCTGCCAGAAATCACGGACGACCCGGAAAAGTTATCCGAGCTGATATCCAGAGCCGCCGAAGAATACGGAATTGAGCGCTGTAAGGCTGTTCTTGCAAACGAATACCGCCTGACAGACCAGCAGTTACTCACCCCGGAAACGGCAGATTATCTTGCGAATATATCCGCCGACCAGAATAAACTATTCCGTATAAACGCACCGCCGATAGTTCTGGATATGCTCACCGCCGCCATTCGCAAGGTTGAGGGGCTGTCCGAATCGGAAACAAAGCTGTTCCGTTCCGGGCTTGTGAACGGCGACAGAGAGCAGGTGCAGAGCCAGTCCACGCAGGTCAAAACCGAGATAGAACATCACGCTTCACTCGAAGAACATGGGCTTGTTTCGGACGACCAATGGAGTATGTAATGGAAGAACTAAAATTCCTGTCAGCCGCCGTTCTGGCGCTGATACTCGCCGTTTCCTGCCAGAATGAAAATGATCCCGCCGCCGGTTACAGTAAGATGTACGGCGGCGCTGTTATTTATGAATGGCGGCTGGACACGGTTTCGCTGTATTCCCTAAAGGGCATTCGGCTTCGAAAGGAGGCGCTGATTGAGCAAGAAAATATCATACCGAATACCTGTCTGCATTTTCATTTTTGTGGTCGGGAGCATAACTGCCCTGCTGTTTGCCAGCGTGCTGAACGATGTCCTCACGACTGGAAGCATTTCAACAGATTTGACGGATTTCTCAACAACAATTGCCGGCGTATTCGGCGGAGAAAAGCCGAGAAAGCTGTATCTTCTGCTGGAGGCTCT
>CABSKZ010000557.1 GCA_902478395.1 uncultured Eubacteriales bacterium
CACTAACAGTGCTGTTGATGCAACAGGAGCAGGCGACGCATTTTGGGGAGGATTTCTTTACAAACTGGCGGAGAGCGGAAAAAAACTATGCGAACTTACGCCGGAGGAAGTGTCCGAATTTGCCGATTTTGGAAACGCTTCAGCAAGCGTTTGTGTTGAGAACTATGGTGCCATACCCGCAATGCCTACGCTGGAACAGGTTCTCAAAAAACAGAAGGAAGAGAGGCAGAAATAATATGTCTATGGACGATAATTTCACAGGAATTCAGCACATCGGTATCCCTACGAACGACATAGAGGCAACGATTGCGTTTTATCAGAAGTTGGGTTTTATCCCTGTACTTAGAACCGTAAATGAGCAGGCAAATGAAAAGGTTGCATTTTTAAGATTGCACAATTTGAATATCGAAACCTATGAAAACAAGGCGGCTGAAATGAAAACAGGGGCAATAGACCACATTGCGATAAATTGCGTGTCAATAGAAGACGCTTTTTCCTACATAAACAAAGAAGGTCTTAACAACACATCGGATACGATACATTTCCTGCCGTTCTGGGAACATGGTGTACGTTTTTTCGCAATTGAAGGACCTAACTGCGAGAAGATTGAATTCAGTCAATTCCTATAAGTCAGAGATAACTTAAAAGACGGTTGTTATTAGGAAGTGATGATTTCTTTTTGGAGAGATCAATCTGCTGCTGTCCAGCGGAAAAACTTAGCACACCTAACGGAATGGGAGATTTGGTACATTAGCAAAAATTCAAACTGCCGCTTTAGCTTGAACAAGGTTTTGGATAACCTCGGTCAAGACCAAAGCGGCAGCCTTTTTGCTTTATTTAGAACGGCACAATTTCGTGAGTTGGAAAGTCTGTATGGTGAACAGAATGAGCATCTCAGAACAGCCTGTGTTCTCCGGCAAGGAAAATACTGTCCGCTGCCTTGCCTTCGGTTTCAAAAATGACGATAGTGTTTTTCCCGATTTGCAGCAACGGAGCGGGAATGTACAATCTTTTCTGCGGACCTATCTCCCAGAAACGCCCGATGTTAAAGCCGTTCACAAACGCGCAGCCCTTGCCGAAACCGTCAGTGTCAAGGAACGTGTCGCAGGGTTCGTCTATGTCAAGTTCAAACCTGTAAAATGCAGGGGTATTCTCGATATATCCGATGCCGAAATCTAACGCCGCTATCTGCCTTTCGTCCAGCGGCAGCGGGTAAATCTCAAAACCGAAGTGCCTGTGGTCGTTGATTTTCACGCCGCCGGAAATTCCCTTGCGCTGGTTTTCAAGACCTGTGCCGAAATTCTCGCGTCCGGTATTTTCGCACAGCAGGTCGATAATACCGCTGGTGCGCTTTTGCTGCGGCTCGAATTTCTCCCACATATTCTCAGCAAACGCCGTATAAACAAATTCGCCGTTGTGATAGCACTGAACTCTGTCCGCGGCGCCCTCCAGCCGTATCTCGCTGACAGTTTCAATGTCCCTGATTTTCATTCGGTAAAGGATATAGCCGTAATCCTGTCCGATATCCTCCATTGTCAGGGGATACGAGGATTTCACCGGGACGCTTATTTTGTCAAGCACGGAAAACAAGTCCGTCTTTCCCGTGCAGGAAATTCTGCCGTAAGCCCTACGCCTGATTTCAGTTGTGAGCGGGATTTCATGTATATCGGTATATTTTGCGATAACCTCTTTAAAAAGACGGTATTTTTCGGTAATCTGCCCGTCCTCTGTAAGAGGCGCGTCATAATCGTACGAAGTAACGTCTCCGGTTTTGCTGCCGCC
>CABSKZ010000558.1 GCA_902478395.1 uncultured Eubacteriales bacterium
GGACTATTTTAGTTCATTTTAAAATCCATCCATGCTGGAATCGGATATTTTTTCAGCAACTCGTTGGTATCAGTAAAAGTTTCGCCGTTTGCCTCTGCTGTTTGCGTGATATAATCAAACCAAAGTTCATGGAATGTGAGCTCGCATTCGCGCAGATCGGCAACCTCAAAAGGCTCTGAGAGCAGCGCCGCACATTCATCCGTTTTCTTAAGTCCTAAGCACGCGGCGGCGTACAGTAGTTTAAGCCTACCCGTGTCAGTGATGTCCGTGGGGAGTCTATGATACAAAGCATAGGATTTTTCAAATAGCCTGTATTGGTTATAAAGTTCCATCGCCGATTTGGCAAGCCAGTAGCTCATTGGCGCAAGCTTCATACACTCATTCATATAGTCGCAGGCTTTTTCACTTTCTTCAAGCTGGGAAAGTGCATGGTATGCCCAGACTGTTTTCTTCAGCGCTGCGGATTTTATAAACCTTTCTTTTGCCTTGTCTACTTCTGAATTGGCGAAATAAATTAAAGCGAGATGGTATTCGACAAACCAGTTGTCGGAAGTTTCAGCTGCTTTTAAAAGCAGCGGTATCCATTTTTGGTTGGATACTGCATAAGCGGAAATATCGGATAGCGCTTCAGGCGGCGTAAACGTACCGCTTTGAAGCAATTCGCACCATGGCTCCTGTGCGTAGGTTAGGCTGTTCTCATGGAATTTGGGTCGTTTGATCATGGGCTGACCATGCTTTTTACGAAAAAGGTTTTCCAGTGCACCCCAACCGCTGCCATTACACAGTTGCCTTCCCGGTATGCCCAAAATAGTTTTTTTCGTCCGTTCTAGTTCTTTTTCGAACAAACCGCGTGGAAGTACAGTTTCTAAGCGATTTTTTGCCTCTGCTTTTGCCGCCTCCCAGTCCGATGAATGGATTTTCTCCGGTTCGGCTTCCAGAAGCCCGTAGGCCTCTAACCATTCCACCTCGCCTCCTGCGGAAACGGGTATGCTTTCCATTTGAGAGTGGGCAAGGCCTGCCTGGATCTCAACATATCTCCCTGTGCCGTCTGACAAAAAGCTTTGCCAGCGCCCGCCACCGGGATGTGTTCCCCAAAGGAATAGCTTTCTGCCACGGAGCGCGTCCGTCGATGTCTGCACAAGGCCGCAACCGTTTTTGTCAAGCGATGCGATAAATTTGCGGTTTGGCTTCGGAACCTTGAAAAAGAAATCTACCGACCGATCGAGATGAACCGGATATGTCACGTCGGTCTTACCGTCATAATGTAATATGTCCGCCATAATGAATTTTTTTAAGTGAGGATGATGGTGAAACGCTTTGTCTGCATCGGTTACGACGCGCATTTTCTGTTCTTCTGGCACAGCAATGTTCGACCACCAGTAGATGGGCACGGTTTCCTCGGTGGGGTTTTTAATAAGAACACGCACCATAAGAAATTCGCTTCCTTCGGGAAGATAGGTGTCCACTTCGTAGAAAATCCCCCTCTTTCGTTCATACTCATAAAAGCGCAAGACTGGAACACCTGTTTCGGCATCTGCTACTTCTTCGCAGAATACGGTGTCACTTGTAAACGGCGTGTGGCCCATCCAACCTAGATTCCATTCCACCCCGCCCGCGGTCCAAGCGTTTCTAATTGCCAAGTTGCCGAAAATCAGATATGGGTTTTTGTAAAGCAGTTCGCGTTTTTTCTTTTTATGATAGAGAGACCAGAGACGGCAGCCATAGTCGGGCAGAAAGATCGCCCTGAGACAATCGTTTTCCAATATGACGGCATTCACAT
>CABSKZ010000559.1 GCA_902478395.1 uncultured Eubacteriales bacterium
CTGCAACCGCAAGAAGAATTACGCGGTTGGTTTTTATATGTGTCGCGTGCGTTTGTTTTGCAGTTTCCATGTATCCACCCCAGTTTCGTTATCAATTCACAAAGCGCCTTCCCCAAAGCGCTTGCTTACACATTAGAATTATGGGCCGGAACGCCCTTAATTCCCCTTATTTTATTATAGCGTGCTTGCTTAGGTTTGTAAATAATTTTCTGACAGTTTTCGTCATTTGTAATACAAAAGAAATAAATTTATAGGCATTACCGGTTCAGAAGCCAGATGCCGAGATTCAGGTATGCGGCGAAGGTGAGCCATATCCAGTATGGCAACATCAGGAAGCCGGCCGCGTGTTTGATGCGGTAGAATTTTGCGGTTGTGATTCCTGCAAATATCCATAAGATGACCAGTTCCCAAAACGCCAAAAATGGCAGACGGAACCGGAAAAAAAGGATAGGCCATAGAAAATTCAGAATGAGCTGAATCGCATAGAAATTGATGGCATCCTTTACGTAATCTTTCTCATAGCCGCGCTCCAGAATCAGAAAGCTGGCAATCCCCATCAGGACATATAAAACCGACCAGACGACGGGAAACAGCCATCCTGGCGGAGCCAGGGGCGGTTTGGCAAACGCCTTGTAAATTTCCATGTTGTCCTTCGTAATCAGCGCAGAAAGCCCGCCAACGGCAAGCGGCACCAGTATGCACACCACCAGCCGGATAACTTTTTTCATATGAATGACGTGAAACCGTTTGTTCATGAAACGACACCTGCTTTTTCTCATATTCGGTACTATCATTATATGATAAACCCTATAAAATATACAAATTTTCGCACAGGTATCTATATTCGTCACTTTTATTTGGAAGCAGATTGGGCATTGCTGTTTTAGGTTTTATCAGACACGGACATTATCTGACGCAATCAAAAGCTTCATGGCGTTGACTGCGCAGCAGATTGCCCGCTCGTTGCTTTTGCACACGGGATCCGGCAGGCCCGCTTTTGAGCGCTCGACATTCCAGAGCGCCGTCAGTACAGCACCGGCCCGTACGCCGCGCACGGCCGCTACGGAGAACAGAGCGGCTGCCTCCATCTCAGAGGCGAGGCAGCCACAGGCTACATAGGCTTTCCATTGCGCTGTGAGCATCTGGCTTATGGGCATGGTTTCCGGATTGGTTTCCCCATAAAAAGAGTCCTTGCTGTGGATAACGCCGACGTGGTACCGTCTTCCGTCAGCATTCTCTGAAAGGGTGTCCGCGGCGGAAACAAGCGCCTGTACGACGGAGAAATCTGCCACAGCGGGGTAGCCTTCCGGCAGGTATTCTCTGCTTGTTCCCTCCGAGCGGACGGAAGCGGTGGCGATGACCAGATCTCCGCCGGTAACCTTCGCGTCCATGCCGCCGCTGGTCCCGATGCGGATAAAGGTGTGTGCACCGCACCTGACCAGTTCCTCTATGGCAATTGCGGCGGAGGGGCCACCGATACCGGTCGATGTCACACTGACCTTTTCACCGGACAGAAAGCCGGTATAGGTCGTATACTCACGGTTCGACGCGATGGGGACAGCATCATCGAGATGTTGGGCAATCATCGGTACGCGCCCGGGATCCCCCGGCAGGATAACATATTTGCCGATGTCGTTTGCCGTAATATTCAAATGGTACTGCTTTTCAGTATCCAGTAATGACATATTTTTCCTCCTATCATTCAGAACAATTGGATTAGATTTTAAAAAAGACAGAAAGCAGATTGCTTTCTGTCTTTTCCGGTTGTCTAGTTC
>CABSKZ010000560.1 GCA_902478395.1 uncultured Eubacteriales bacterium
GTGTGCCGCAAGTGATGCGCCGAGAAATCAGGTAGCAAAACAGCTTCACGGTGTTGCTTCTTTGCAGCGACTTCCTCAGTTGCATTATAATCTGCAATGATCCTTTTGATGGCGCGATTGACAGATTGCGGATTCGGAACATTACCAAAGCGGTTGCAGAAGATGAAGCCTGTCATACCGTCGATTTTTCAACATCACACTGACCGGATTCTTCCTGTTCTTCTTTCAGCATCTCGAAAGCATCTTTCACCGTATCAAGCATTGGAAACGTCCGAATACCTGCATTAGTCTTAGGCTTTGAAATATGCAGAATTCGTTTGAAATGAAAGTGCAGGGAATTGACCGAACACTGGCGGACAAGGTTTTTGCAGTTTGCGATTATTACTTGCAAGGAAAAGTTGCAAAACATTCTCGCCACCTCTATGATATTTATAAGCTGCTGCCGCTTGTGCCGCAGGATGAGAATTTTAGAGAATTGGTAAAAGAGGTACGAGCAGTTCGCGCACAATCGGTCGTTTGCCCCTCTGCATTGCCGGAAGCCAATGTTCCAGAATTACTTGAAAAAATCATAAAGGAAAAAGCATATAAGCAGGACTATGATAGCCTGACAACGCAGCTATTGGAAGAAAACGTACCATATGATACAGTGATAGCCGCATTGAAGCGAATTGCAGATAGCAGCCTGTTTGAGAATAACTGAAAATTAAGAAACCAGCCACAGGACTTTCCCTGAAGCCCCGTGGCTGACCCTTTCATTTGTATCACAGATACTCTATTACCCAAAAATAAAAAAGTTCGGTTTTTGGGTAATAGCATTTTCCCACTGTATACCAAATGAGAGCGTTTTCATCTGCAACCCGCAGCGAAGAATGCAAGTATAGCCAACTAAGATTTTGCACACGCGTGTGCAAAAATTCTGTATCCGGGAACAACATTTCCCCTAAGGCCTCTACGCGCAGCGTAAAAGCAATCTGCAATGATTACGTTGGAGAGGACAACAGCTTCATAACCAGTCCACGCATCGTTTCCTCTTCCGATATGGTGGTGTCCCTTCTCGCCCGTTTCATTGAAATGTTGCTAGATTTATCTGCAAACTTTTCAATGAGTCTGTTGTTTTTACTCTTGCGTTGGAGTATAACGTTCAGTTCTTGACAAGAAACCTATAAATTTGCTACTATAACAACAACATCTCCCCCAAGCCTCTACGCACAGCGTATGCACACTTGGGGGAGTTTTGTTTGTTAATATCAGAGAGGCTGTGAAGTGAGAATTTTACGGAATACGGAACGATTCCAAATACCGTTCAAAAATCTCACAGTTGACCAAGGTTACCTTGTCAATTTTGTAAACCGCCTTAGCTTCTTTAGCGAGCGCTGTGAATTTTGTCAAAACCATGCTGTACTTTTCAGCACCCTCTTGGTAGCGAACGAATTTCTTGGCGTTCTGCTTTGTTTTATCAACGTCTTTACGCGAATAAGCCATAATAAAACTCTTTTCGTTTTAGCTTGCCCTGTTTTCTGTTCTGGGATCGTAATCTTGAAGTTTTATCTTTTTTGTGCATCAGCCTCACAATCTTTATAATATGGACATGTCACGCAGCAACCTCTGCAACACTTATATGGGTCATTTGATACCCAACGCCGAAATCGGGCAACAAACTCGTATAAAGCTGTTATTCGCTGCATTGACCGCACATCTTTTCTTTCTCTGCAATCTTCACCTTGCAGACCACCGCATTGTCCAGTACATAGACAACTTTGGCCGTGGCGCTG
>CABSKZ010000561.1 GCA_902478395.1 uncultured Eubacteriales bacterium
ATTTTAACGGCAGAGGGCGAAAATAAAATTGAACCCACGCCGGCAGAAGAGGCAAACTTTGCAGAAGGTTTTGCGCCTGGTGCGTTGTATACGAAAACATGTCCGTGTAAAACGGACAACAATATCAAAGTGTTTGAAATTGCGGCGGTGCAATCAAAGGTTGTTTACAACCGTTACGGGTGGCACGATCCGCAGGGGCGGTTCTTTGTGCTCAAGGAGGAATTGGAAAAGTTCGGGACGCTGGAAGCTTATTTGAAAGAAGTGGAATGCGGAAAAATCAGGCCGGAACCGCTTTTTATCCGCGCAAATGCCGGAGATTGCATTGAAATCCGGCTGACGAACCTTCTGCCGGAATTTATTGAAGCAAGCGCATTTCAGTTGAAAACCCTTACGGATATCGTTGGTTATCACATTCATTTGGTGAAATTTGATACCATCGTGTCCGACGGGGCGGCAAATGGCTGGAATAATATAGCGGGAGCGCGCAGGTTTGAAACGTTAATAGAACGTTTTTTTGCTAATGAAGAACTAAACAGCGTTTTATTCCACGACCATTTGTTTGCAAACTCCCATCAGCAGCACGGACTGTTTGGCGCACTTTTGGTGGAACCCGCCGGAGCGACCTTTCATGACCCAAAAACGGGGAATGAACTGAAAAGCGGAGCGAACGCGGTAATCCGGCTGGCGAACGGTGAAGAATACCGTGAATTTGGCATGTTCGTGCACGATTTTGCACTGCTCTTTGACAAAAAAGGAAAACCGTTAAACCCGCCGGAACATCCAGGTTCGGACGATGACCCGGGCGTTATGGGCATAAATTACCGTTCAGAGCCTATGCGTGAGCGTTTGAAAAGAAAAAATGACCCGTCACATATTTTCAGTTCCATCGTATATGGAGATCCGGCAACGCCGGTTCTGGAAACCTACCCCGGCGAACCGTTCATCATCCGCCTGTTAGACGGCGCCCACGAGGAACAGCATGCGTTTAACCTGACGGGAATGTCCTGGCGGAAGGAGATTTCGGACCCCGTTTCACCGATTGTGCAGGAACAGACACTGGGGATATCCGAAGCGTTTAATATTCGGGTAAACGAAGCGTATAGCGCTGGAGATTATTTATATTATTTCGGCGGAATCGACGACCTGTGGCTTGGCCTTTGGGGAATTATCAGAGTGCATAAATGTCTCCAAAAGCATCTTATCCCCTTATGCAGGGAGCAGCGTATTTCGCAGCCTCCTCCACAGGTTCCTCCTAAAGATGCAGTTGTCCGCCGGTTTTCTATTGCCGCGATTCAAAAAGACTTAGAGTACAACAAATATGGGGACCACGACCCGGAGGGACTTTTGTTTGTTCCTGCCGAACAGGCCCTGGATATTATGCACGGACGCAGAAAGCCGGCTCCTCTGATTTTAAGGGCGAATGCCGGTGACTGGATTGAAGTAACGCTCCACAATCTATTTAATCCGAAACATCCGATTTTGCATCATGACTATCCGTCGGTTCCGTTGGAATTCCCACACAAACCGTCAAACAGGGTTTCTCTGAATCCTCAGTTTTTAAAATATAACCCGGTGCAGTCATCAGGACTGAACGTGGGCTATAATGAGGTAGAGCAGACCGTCGGTCCTGGTGAGAAAATCCGCTATTTGTGGCATGCCGATAAGGAATACGGCGCCTGTATTCTGAACTCTTTTGGAGATGTACGGAACCACCGGTATCATGGGCTATTCGGCGCAATTGTCATTGAACCGACAAAAGCAAGAT
>CABSKZ010000562.1 GCA_902478395.1 uncultured Eubacteriales bacterium
CTCGTGGGCTCGGAGATGTGTATAAGAGACAGCGCCAGGCCATGGCAAATTCCTGCAAAAAAATGAAAAATACTACTTTCCACGCGTACACCTTCTAACTCTTGTTATTTTTTGCGTTTCAACATTGCCGGCAGCATTACGATTTCCTCAACACGAAGCAATACCGCCATTAGCAAATAGACCACCAATCCCACCAGTGCAGGCAGAATCAAATTCAGCAGTTTTCCAATGGTACTGGGTTCAAATGAAAAACAACTTCTCACAAAATAAACGCTAACGCCCATTACGGCCGCACAAGCAAACAGCTTGAGCAGATTCACCCAGAAATCCCTATTTAAGACCCTTCGCCGCCGCTGCACCATAAACAAAAGCGCCGAAGCAATCAAGGTTGAAGCAACGGAAGCGGCAAACGCAAGCCCCTCCAGCCCGGTTCCAACCAGCTTGACGAGCAGCAGGCTGATGACGATATTCACCGCGATACCACCCATGGCAATATACATCGGCGTCTTGCCGTCCTGCATGGAATAAAACGCCTTGTTCAAAATTTCCTGCACCGCAAAGCCAAGCATTCCCAAGGAATAAAACAAAAGCGCCTGGCTGGTCAGGGCTGTCGACGTTGCGTCGAACTCCCCGCGTTCATATACAAATTGCACGATAGGAACACGCAGCAACAAAAATAATACCATAACAGGAAGAATAATCATCATCACGACGCGAACTGCTTTCATCACAACCTGGTTAAATTCCTGTTTATCCTCCTCCCTACCGCTCGCCGCCATTCGAGAGATAGACGGAAATATCAGGTTTGAAATCGCATAGGTCAGCACGCCGACGAAAATAATATATAGCTTATTCGCATAGTCCAGAGCGGCAACCGCCATTCCGCCGTTCAAGCCCGAAGCCAGGTTGATATTAATCATGGTATTAATCGGCTGGACCCATGAACTAATTAAAATTGGCAGCGCAAGCTTTGCGGATTTGCGGATACCCTCGCTTCGTAAATCCAGCACAGGGCGGTATCTATATTTTTTCTTAACCAGAGACGGAATCTGAATGATAACCTGAAAGCCCCAGCCAATTAGCATGGCGAACGCCACGCCTTCTATTCCAAGCTTGTCCTTCACAACGAGCAGATATACCACCATAACGCCGTTCGAAACAAGGCTGATAGCGGCCGGAACATTGAATTCTCCGTACGACTGCAGCACACCGGAAAGCGCATAGGCAAGTCCGGTAAAAATCATAGTCGGGAACAGAATGACGACCAACGTAGAAGCAAGCTCCTTTACATTGCCTGCAAACCCACTGCCTATCACCCCGACGAGTTGGGAGGAGAAAACCATCCCCAAGACGCACAAAAGCCCCGTTATCAACACAATTATTGTAACAAAGCAGTTGGAATACCGCAGCGCCTCTTCCTTCTGCCCCTTTTCCAGATATTCATTGAATACAGGTATAAAAGAAGAGGAAATCGCCGCGCCCAACGTAATATCAAAAAACAAGAGCGGAATCCGGCTTGCGGTCAGGTATGCGTTTGCAATGTCCCCTGTTCCGTAAAGCGAGGCAAACAGAATATCGCGGTACATACCCATGAGCTTTGCAAGCAGCGTCGCAATAATCATGAACCCAGCCGTCCGGAATATATTTTTTACATTCAGCATAGTACAGTCCTTTTATCATAGAAATAATTGCATTAACTTATTATATATTTATCCGCCGCAAAAGTCAATAAAATATCTGATTATCTGAAATTCAAATTC
>CABSKZ010000563.1 GCA_902478395.1 uncultured Eubacteriales bacterium
CTTTTTTCAATACCATACAAAGGACGGTTGCCCATGAAAACAAAAACCATATACAGCTGTACGGAATGTGGCTACGAGTCGCCAAAGTGGATGGGGAAATGTCCCGCCTGCAACGGCTGGAACACCTTTGTGGAGGAGGTCGTTTCCCCGCAGAAAAACGCGCCGTCAGCTCCGCTCCGCAAGTCGTCCCCTACCCGTCTAACCGATGTATCCGTCTCGCAGGAGCAGCGGATATCCTGCGGAATCGGGGAGCTGAACCGCGTTCTTGGCGGAGGCATTGTGAAAGGCTCTCTGATTCTGGTCGGCGGCGACCCGGGAATCGGCAAGTCCACTCTGCTGCTCCAGCTTGTAAAATCTATTGACAGCGCGGCAAAGCTGTTTTACGTTTCCGGCGAAGAGTCGGAAAAACAGCTGAAAATGCGCGCAGACAGACTTGGAATTAATTCTCCGGAGATGATGGTGCTCTCCGAAACGGACATTTCTTCTATCCTGCACTTTGTAAACGAAATCGAACCAGATATTCTCATTATTGATTCCATACAAACTATGTATAATACTGAAATCTCCTCCGCTCCAGGCAGCGTGAGCCAGGTGCGCGACGTGACGCTTTCCCTCATGAAGCTTGCGAAGAATACCGGAACAGCGGTGTTTGTCGTTGGGCACGTCACAAAGGACGGGGCAATTGCCGGACCAAAGGTGTTGGAGCACATGGTAGACTGTGTGCTATATTTTGAAGGAGAACACCACCAGAGCTACCGTGTTTTGCGCGCAGTAAAGAACCGTTTTGGTTCCACGAATGAAATCGGCGTTTTTGAAATGCTTAACGAAGGTCTGGTTGAGGTGCAGAACCCCTCCTCCATGCTGCTTTCAGGAAGGCCCGACAAAGCTTCCGGCTCGGCTGTTGTTTGTACATTGGAGGGAACACGCCCCGTCCTGGCAGAAATTCAGGCGCTTGTTGCCCCGACAGGATTCGGTATGCCCCGCCGCATGGCAACCGGCATCGACTATAACCGCGTAAACCTCTTAATTGCCGTCTTAGAAAAACGCGTGGGACTCAACCTGCAAAACCAGGACACTTATGTCAATATCGTCGGCGGTATCCGGCTTGACGAACCCGCTGTCGATCTTGGCGTAATCCTGGCTGTTGCCTCCAGCTTCCGAAACATCCCGCTGGAAACAAATCTCGCCGTAATCGGAGAGGTCGGCCTGACTGGAGAACTTCGTGCCGTCAACCAGATGGAAAAGCGGCTGAATGAGGTTGCCAAGCTCGGTTTTTCCCGGTGTATCATTCCACACGCGAACACGAAAGGCTTGAAAAAAATCAACGCCCTTACCGTTCACGCGGTGAAAAATGTTACGGAAGCACTCGGCCTCATTTTTTAACACCGTAATATCCAATCCGCTGTCTTTTAATAAAAATATCCATAACAGCCCTGCCATTCACGGCAGGGCTGCATTTTGTGAAGACGTAAGTTACCGGGTCCCTGTAAAAACTTGCATAGCAAAATTCCATTAAATTAATTGTTATCATACAAGCAAAAGTCTCTTTCCGCACGAATATAGTAGTACTGTTATCTCAATTTTATTGGAGGTTATCGTATGAACAATTCGTCCGGAACAAAACAGGTTTGCCACGCGGACGCTCCCTACCCACCCATCCGGGTAACCGCGCCAAACAAGTACTACGCGAATATTCTGCTCGTCAACTACAGCGGCGCTGTCGGTGAACTGGGCGCAATCACGCAATATTTTTATCAC
>CABSKZ010000564.1 GCA_902478395.1 uncultured Eubacteriales bacterium
CCTTCAGATAGTGTGGGGATAGATGGTGAAGGGCCGGAGCTCCTGTTTTATCTTTATCCTCGTGATACAGCGCAAAATAGGGAGAAAATACGCCATCTTGCAAAGCTTGGCATAGTCGAGGGATTCGATGATGAAACCTTCCGCGGAAACCGAGAGGTATCCCGCGGTGAGTTTGTTAAAAGCACGGTTAAGTTGCTTAATCTTACGGTTACTCCCCCTGAAAGTATAATATTTGAAGATGTACCTAAAAATCATGCATACTTTCAATATATTGGTACCGCGGCAAACCATGGAATCATCTCGGGTGATGGGGGCGGTAATTTCCGCCCTGATGACCCCATAAGCGTTTCGGAAGCGGTTAAAGTAATCGTAGAGGCCCTTGGATACAAAACCTTAGCGGCTTATAAAGGAGGATATCCTACGGGTTATTTTGCAGTAGCAAACGATTTAAGGCTTCTCGTTGATTTTCCGAAGGAAGGCAACGTCACCCGTGCCAATCTGGTTAACTTTATGTATCATGCCATGAATACAAAAATGGCAATCATAACTAGTTTGGTTGGTGAAGATGCAGTATTTTCAAGCGAACAAACTGTTTTGGAGCAATGTTTTGAAATTTATAAAGACATAGGCGTTGTTTATGCTGATGAGCATTCTTCGTTTGACGGGAAATCCAAGTCTGGAAGTATGGTGAAAATAAACGGAAAAGAATATTCTGTCGAGGAATATTTTCCAGAGCTGTATATTGGAAACCGTGTGGAATTTTACTATAAAGACGGTGTCATTCTTTCTGCTGAAAGGCATCGTGACGCTATTATAACACAGATTGATAAGGATGATATTGAAGACCTGTCTGATACAGAGGTGCGTTTTAACCTTGAAGGAAAAACCGAAAGAATTTTATTTTCAGACGGTGTGACAATTGTTTATAACGGCTCTGTACTCAGTTCTTACAACGCACATGAATTAATACCGGAATATGGCTTAATTCGTTGTATGGATTGGGACGACGACGGGGAATGCGATGTTCTTTATATAGACGATGCGGTACAAATGAAGGTAGGCGTTGTTAGCAACGATACTGTAGTTGATGCCGAGAATACAGAATTCCGTTTGACAATAAAAGGCGATAACAGATACATGGTTTTCCAAGACGGAAAGCGAATTGAAATGCCGCCTGCGGATAGCATTTTGACCATTTTTGCCGATAAGTACATAATAAAAAATGGCGTTAAGATCCCGGATACTGAAGCTCTCACCATCTGCCGTGTCGAGGTGTCACGTACAAAAATAGATGGGCGAATCGAATCGGTTTTAAAAGATGAAGGAAAGATAATTGTTGACGGTGTTGAATATAAGTATGTGCCCGAGCTTGAATCGAAATTTAAACCAGGTCTCGCCGTGAGGTTATATTTGGACTACTTTGGCAGAATCTGCCGTGTAGGGGAGGCGGTTGCCTCATTTAATGATTATGTTTACTTCATCGGCGCATCTTCACCGTCGGGCCTGCGTACACCGCAGTTTAAAATATTTGATCAGGAAAAAATAGACATCATCAATCTGGATAGTAAAGTGAAGATAAACGGCTCAGTGGCAAAAGATATTTTGGTCGCCTTGCAGCGTGCCGGGTTGATAGATTCAGCTGGAAACAGCGTGCCACAGCTTATTAAAATCAAAAAAAATTCCGACGGGAAAATTTCAGCTGTCAACACTGCAGCTGAAGGAACTGATTTTGAACCTGGTTTTGGTTCA
>CABSKZ010000565.1 GCA_902478395.1 uncultured Eubacteriales bacterium
CACTGAAACCCTGAGGGGCAAAGCCCCCTGCGACGGTTGCAATCGTCGCAGCGTGATTAAGCGAGCTTATCACGCTTTGCTCCGATTTAAAACAAATATGAAAAGCTTCGCGGCGCTTCTGCAGTACATTTTTCTGCGGGGGATATGTGTCGGGAAGCTTTTTTTAATTTGGTTAAAAATTTATAAATAAAAGCTTTTTTTTTCTATTTAATTCCCCTGCCGCTTTGGTATACAATGTAAACGAAAAAAATTTATAGGAGAATAAGCTATGTCTGTTTTAGATGAACGCATAAAACGTACGGAATGGATGATGCAGGACCGTTTTGGAATGTTTATTCATTGGGGGCTTTATTCCGTTCCAGCGAAAGGGGAATGGCTAAGAAGTGTAGAAAAAACTTCTATTGAACAGTATCAGCCATATTTTGACACATTTAATCCGACCTCATTTGAGCCGCAGAAGTGGGCAAGGCTTGCCAAAAGAGCAGGAATGAAATATTCTGTTCTTACGGCAAAGCATCATGACGGATTTTGCTTATTTGATTCAAAACTGACAGATTACAAATCTACAAATACGCCAACACACAGAGATTTTGTGAGGGAATATGTTGATGCCTTCCGCGCGGAAGGAATTAAGGTCGGCTTATATTATTCTTTGATTGATTGGCATCACGAGGATTATCCAGCATACGGAGACCGACTTCATCCTATGCGTGATAATGAAGAATATAAGCATCATGGAAAGCATTTTGAGAATTATATACGGTATTTTCACGGACAGGTAAGAGAATTGCTGACAAATTATGGTGATATTGATTTACTGTGGTTCGATTATTCTTATGATGACATGACAGGCGAGAAATGGGAGGCAACGGAGCTCGTTAAAATGATACGGGAGTTACAACCTAACATTGTCATTAACAACCGGCTCGGCGGTAAAATTCTTTCGGCGGAACCGGAGCTCTATTCGGGCGATTTCCATTCTCCTGAACAGATCATTCCTCCTGATGGAGTATTAAATGAACTTGGCCAGCCCGTGCCATGGGAGGAATGTATTACGCTCAATAGTAACTGGGGCTATATATCAAACTGTAGCGAATATAAGTCCGCGAAAGATGTGGTAAGGCTTCTGGTTGAGTGTGTGAGCAAAGGCGGAAACCTTCTTTTGAATATTGGTCCCGATGCAAAAGGAAAAATACCTGCACGGTGCGAGGAAATACTGTGTGAAGTAGGGGAATGGCTTAAGGTGAACGGAGAGTCAATTTATAACTGTGGCAGATCAAAATTTTCAAAGCCGGAGTGGGGCAGGATTACCCAAAACAAGGATTATATATACGTTCATGTACTTGAACCGAGCGTAGGCTCGCTGTTTATAAAGGAGGCTGCGAACCGTGCTGAGTATGCAAGACTCATGCTTGACGGTTCTGAAATTCCAATGGAGGAGCCTTGGAATCTTACATATCTAGGTTCTGATGAATATTTGTTTCTGAATAAACCTTTTTTCAAATTACCCGATGAGATTGATACGGTTATAGCGGTAAAACTTAAGACTCAATAGATATCCGAAATAAATGCATTTTCAAATATTAAAAAATAATTCGGGGAGGTATTAGTATGTTAAGATGGGAAAAAAGAATGTTTCTGGCAGGTGCGATGTCGGTAGTGATAGCATTTGCCGGATGCGCAAGTAGCACAAATAATGTCACCGTGTTTACAGAAAAACAGCTGGAGGAAATTGCTTCATCAG
>CABSKZ010000566.1 GCA_902478395.1 uncultured Eubacteriales bacterium
ATATTATAATAAGGAACAGGATGGTGTTTTAAATGATAAAACCAAACAACAGCAAAGAAAATAAAGTATTAAACAGAAATAACGTGATTAAGATGCTGATGCTCCACGCTCCCCTATCCCGGATCGAACTGTCGAAGTTTTCCGGCCTTTCGAAAATGACGCTGACGAATATAATCAACGAGTTTTTGGAAGAAGGCATCGTAACTGAGGGAGAAAAAGGCATTACAGCGACAAGCGGCAGGAAGCCGATTACATTGTCACTTTCTGAAAATGGTTTTGCTGCCATCGGAGTCTATATTTCCAGAAACTCTGTATCGGGTTGCGTGCTGTCCGCTGTTGGAAAAATCCATGCCATTGAGTCTGTCCCGCTTGGTTTATCCGACAACCAGGAGACCTTTGAAAAAAAATTACGTTTCGTAGCCGGCTCATTAATGCGACAGGCGGAAGGGCATAACCTTTGGGGAATCGGCGTCGGTGCAATCGGCCCTGTTGATATCCGCAGCGGCACCATATTAAATCCTCCTGATTTTTATGGTATCACAGAAATTCCAGTAAAAGAAATTCTTTCTACCGAATACGGAATGCCTGTTTATATTGATAATGATATGAATGCGGCCGCTGTCGCAGAAAAATATTTTGGTCTCGCCAAAAGGATGAATGACTTTATCTACATTGGCGTCACAAATGGTATCGGTGCCGGAATTTTCAGCGGCGGAAAGCTGTTGGCCGGCTCCAGTGGACTTGCCGGAGAGCTTGGGCATACGGCAGTTGATATCAACGGGCTCCCCTGTCCCTGCGGTTCCCGCGGCTGTCTGGAGCTTTACGCCGACATTAAGCACACAGTTGCAAGGTTCCGCGAATCCGCCGCGGCTGGTGCAAAAACAATGGTTGTTTCGCCTGACACAGCGGATTACCGGGACCTGTGCACCGCCTTAGAATCCGGCGATCCACTTTGTGCTTCTATTCTCAATGAGCAATGCCGGTATCTTGCGGCAGGCATAACGGGCATCGTCAATTTGTTCGACCCAGAGTGTATCATTCTCGGCCACGAGTTGGCACATGCTGGAAAATTTGCTTCGGAAGCAATCGCGCAGGAGGTCAACAGCCGTACGCTTTTTCATGACTTTAAGCACGTTCCCGTCGCCGTTTCGTCTTTCTACGAAAATACGCCGCTCATTGGTTCCGCCGCACAGGTATTCGACCGCATTCTTTCTGGCAGGTAATGTTGTGGGGGATTCATTCGTGTGAAAGATGAAACAGGGATTAAATTTTTCTAAAAACCAAACGCCCCAGTAAACAAATTTTGTTTACCGGGGCGTTTGACCTTACAAAGTCTTTTTAATTGTGAGAATATTTTTTCCGTCGCTGTACTCATAGTCGATTTTATCCATGCTCTTTTTGACCATAAAAATACCAAGTCCGCCGATTTCCCTTTCTTCCACGCCAAGTGTCGTATCTGGGTCATCTTTTTCCAACGGATTGTATGGTTTTCCTCCATCCATGAACTGTATCACTACCTGCAGCGGTTCGCCGCCAACCTCGCAGCGGATAGTGGCCTCCCCCACCTCCGGATGGTACGCATACCGGGCAATGTTGACATAGATTTCCTCTACGGCAATGGCGATCTGCATCTGTGCTTTCATGGGGCATTCGCAGCTTTCCAGTTCAGCGTTTACGAAATTCAATACATGGTCAAGTTCTTCCAATCTAGCGGGTACGCGTAACTCTTTCATAACAATCACCG
>CABSKZ010000567.1 GCA_902478395.1 uncultured Eubacteriales bacterium
AATACACGGGATCGCGCGGAAAGTCTGGCACATCGGACGCGAATGCAGAGTTTGTGTTTGCCGTGCGGAAGCTGTTTCATGACAACCAAATCCTCTGGCAGAGCGCGGAGCTGGGCAAGGTAGATGCTGGCGGCGGCGGGACAATTGCGCAGTATGTAGCAAATCTGGATGTACAGGTGCTCGACTGCGGAGTCGCGTTGCTGTCTATGCACGCGCCGTTTGAAATCGCCTCTAAGCTGGATATCTACACGGCGTATCAGGCTTACCTCGCGTTTTATAAATGAAATCAAATTACAGGCGTCCGTCTCCGGCGGGCGCCTGTTCTAAATTTTGCAGTTTTCTGTAAAGTGCACATAAAGATTTTGTGCTTATTTGTTACATTTTTATGTTTCTATTGTAGTTTTTTTCATTCTGTGGTATAATTGATACAACGTAGATTTTAAGATTCTTGAAGGTCTCATCTTGAGCAGATTTGTTATCAAACCGGCAGCTTTACTTTCTGCCGTATAAGTATTTTCCAAACCAAAATTTCCAATACATTATATAGAGCTTGATAGATGAATTTTGATTTTACATTTCATACATAGAGGAGCGAATAACCGTGTTAAGTGACAGAGTGAAAACAGGAATCGAGAAAGCGCCGCACCGATCGTTGTGGAAAGCAATGGGGCTCACGGATGAAGAAATCCGCCGGCCGCTGATTGGCATCGTCAACGCGCAGAATGAGGTTATCCCGGGGCACATCCATCTCGATAATATTGCAAAAGCAGTGAAAACAGGCGTGTCCATGGCAGGAGGAACACCGCTGGAATTTCCCGCAATCGGTGTTTGCGACGGGATTGCGATGGGGCATATCGGCATGAAATATTCCCTTGCCAGCCGGGAACTGATTGCGGACAGCATTGAAGCAATGACGATGGCGCATGGGTTTGACGGGCTGGTGTTGATACCGAATTGCGATAAAATCGTTCCGGGGATGCTGATGGCAGCGGCCCGGCTGAATATTCCAGCAATCGTAATTTCCGGCGGACCGATGTTGTCTGTGGAAAAGGATTGCAGGGCCTATGATTTAAACAGTACCTTCGAGGCGGTAGGCAGTTACAAGGCGGGAACCTTTACAGACAAAGATGTCCTTGCGGTGGAAGAGATATCCTGCCCAGGGTGTGGTTCCTGCTCCGGAATGTTTACGGCAAACTCCATGAATTGCCTGAGTGAGGTTTTAGGAATGGCATTGCCGGGGAATGGTACGATTCCTGCTGTTTACGCGGAACGAATCCGTCTTGCGAAGCTGGCTGGTATGAAGGTTATGGAGTTAGTCGAACAGAATTTGAAACCGCGTGACATTATGACGGAACAGGCATTTTTTAATGCGCTGACCGTAGATATGGCCTTGGGCTGCTCCACGAACTCGATGCTGCATCTTCCGGCAATTGCACACGAGGCAGGGGTGAAAATAGATCTGGAATTGGCAAACGAAATCAGCGCTAAAACGCCGAACCTATGTCACCTGGCTCCTGCCGGACACCACCATGTGCAGGATCTGTATTTTGCGGGAGGTGTTCAGGCAGTCATGCATGAACTGGACAAGAAAGGGGTGCTGGTAACCGGCCTGCCCACAGTAACCGGAAAAACAGTTGCGGAAAACATTGCACATGCGGAAGTAAAAAATTACGACGTAATCCGCCCAATCGATGATCCGTACAGCCAAACGG
>CABSKZ010000568.1 GCA_902478395.1 uncultured Eubacteriales bacterium
GAATTTTGCCTTTTGTGCAAAACGGATTTGCAGGAAAAATGCCAATATCCCTGTAAGAACCGGAAAAAAATAATTAAAATAACCGGATATCCAGAAGAGTGTTTCCCTGGTCAGATAAATATTCATACCGAGGAGTAAAATCAGTACAGTCAGAATATAATAGCAGCGGACCTGCCTATCCTCTTTTTCAGGATAAAACGTCCTTCCTGCTGCATACCCCAGAAAAACAATGGAAAGCGGGCATAAAATTCTATACAGTCCGGTGCCAAATAATAAAACAACCTCGTCTATAAAATGCACCAACGCTCTTCCGTTCATGCTCTGGTAGTGCTCCACGGTCATTTGCCAGAAATGTTCCAGCCCAGATTGCAGAAAAGTACCATAATAAAAATCGTCTGCATAAAGCGTCATCATCCCGCAATTGAAATATATCGCGCCCGCAGCAATCAAAATCAAGAACCATACTCCGCTGCAGCTCCATTTTTCCTTCTGTTTCAAAGCGTTCCCCTCTCTTCTTTATATGTTCTATTATATACCAATATATTATCTGACACAAGATTTGTAAACAAACTGTGAAAAAGTTGTAATTCAAGCCAAAAAGTTGTAAACTAATAATAGCACAAACAGAAAGGTCAGGATAACAATGTCAAAAACGGTATGCCTGCTGATTCATGGAATCGCGGGCGGTCAGTATCAAATGAAAAAACTGAAGGACTACTTAAACGCGCATCAAATTACCGCTGTTTCAATTTCCTTAAAAGGGCACGACCGGACAAGGCCGGAACTCAAGGCCTCTAAATATTATGAGTGGCTGGCGGATGCAAAGACAAAGTACCAAAAATTGGCAAACGTCTACCAGAACATCGTCGTCATCGGATTCTCCATGGGCGGGCTCATTGCCCTAAATCTTGCGCGGCGCTATCAGCCTCTTGCATTAGTATTGGTCAATTGCCCGATTCGATATGTTAATCTGCCGCTAGTTTCCCGAAATATCATATCAGACCTGAAAACCCATGATTATAAAAATATCAGACGCTACACCTCACCGGACGGTATTCCTGTCAAAACCTTTTTCCAGTTTGTCCGCCTGCTCGATTACACAAAACCGCAGCTTAGACAGGTGCACAGTCCTGCTTTTATCACCCAATTCAGCGATGACGATGTCGTCCTCCCCATCAGCGGGGAATATTTGCTCGAGCACCTCGGCAGCCGGGAAAAAACGCTGAAAAAATATAAAAAAGGCGGACACCACATCTTCCTTGAAGACATCGAAACAACCCTCTATGAAGACATCGCGGAGTTTGTGCGTCAAAAAACTGAATTAAGACTTGAAAATTGAATCATTCTACGGTATAATATACAGGACTAATAATTTGATGGAGGGGTTCATTTTATGAAAAAAACATTATGTGCGCTCATGGCGTCGGTCATGGCGCTGTCCCTGCTTGCCGGTTGCGGCAGCGATTCTGGTAAAGATGCGGCAAGCGCAAGTCCTGCGGCATCCGTAAAGCCAGCGGTCACAAAAAAAGACGACCTCGCGAATGCGCGGATTGCGGTTCAGGAGTCTACTACGGGTGATATTTATGTCACTGACGAATATCCGGATGCAAAGATTTCCCGCTTCAAAAGCGCTTTGGACGCTGGGATGGATTTAAAAAATGGCAAAGTTGATGCTTTTGTAATCGATGAGCTTCCCGCTAAAACCATTGTCG
>CABSKZ010000569.1 GCA_902478395.1 uncultured Eubacteriales bacterium
GTTCCCCGGCAGGGATTACCCGTGAAAATATAAAGCTGTTTGCCCACGGCAGAAGCATTCCGGCCAGCACCACCGCCGCAGAGGTAATCAAAACGATCATTCTATCCTTTACGGAGGTGCATTTTATCATAAACGAAACCAAATCCCGTGAGGTGATACTTTTGTTTGGCAGCCCCCTATAAAAATACATAGCGCTGTCCGTGAAGAGCACTGCATTTTTTGCTGTCACCTTTACTTTTTTACCTCGATCAATGTAAGAACAGGTCCCGTCAGTATTTGGAATAACCGCAAACCAGTGCTCGTCGACTGTTTTCACAAGCATTGGAACCGCCGATGTTGTATACCAGTCCCGTTCCAATTCCACATAACGCATTTTTATATAAAGTTCTTCTTCTATGTAGGAAAGCTGCTCTGATAAAGGTAAATCCGGATTCACCCGCTTTTTTTCATTTAAAAACCGGAGTACGGCGTTAATACCATCATGGTCTGCTTTATCATGGAACGCCGCGTGTATATTTTTGTACGCACGTGCTTTGGCCTCGCGGTTTTTCTGCTGTATGCGCTCGTTTTCTGTCTGTATATTCATTCGCCCACGCTCCTCACAAGCGCAAAGTACGCCCCTCGTTGTTCCATGAGCTGGCTGTGTGTTCCGCGCTCAACGATGTTCCCTTGCTCCATCACAATAATCTCATCGCTGTCCACAATCGTAGAGAGGCGGTGCGCCACAATAATCCGCGTAATGCCCATCTCCTTGATGTTATTCATCACACATTCTTCTGTATCTGCATCAAGCGCGTTGGTAGCCTCGTCCATAATGATTATCGATGGCTTTTCCACAAGCGCGCGGGCAATTTCAATACGCTGCCTCTGTCCGCCTGAAAAATTTTTGCCGTTCTCTGTTACTGTTTCATGATAGCCATTCCTGCGGCTTATGATATCCTCATGTATGCAAGCCGCCTTTGCCGCCGCAACTACATCGTCATAGGGAATTGTGTTATCCCACATTGTAATATTATCGATTACACTGCCTTCAAAAAGACGGATATTCTGGCTGACCACCGCAATTTTAGAATAAAAATAATAATGATTGATTTTATTTCTCGCCATACCGTTAAAGGTAATGCTTCCCCCGTCTTCGCTGTACAGTCCGGCGATCATTTTTGCGATCGTGGATTTACCGCTTCCGCTTTCGCCGGTAATCGCGACACTTCCCCCTTTTTTTATACGCAGGTAATAGTTTTTTATAAACGGTTCGTCCAAGGGACTATATCCAAAGCTGACGTTTTGCAGCTCTATATCTCCGTCTATTTCCTCTGTTTGCCGATTTTCGGCGTCAAGGAATTTACTGTCTTGTGCATAATGCATCACGTCGTTTGTACGTGCGGTTTCACTCTTTAATGCCTGCATTTCTATTCCTGTGTTTACGACTGAGCCGACAGGCGCAAGCATTACTGCCACAAGAGATTGTGCCACGATAAGAACTCCCGTGCTCATATGCCCGGACAGGATTTCCCACACGCCTGCAATGAGCACCGCGCCAGAACCAAGTGCGTCTAAAAACTGGAACAAAGCGCTTGTGTATATGCCAGTTTTCCCAATTTCTGTTTTTTTGTTTACCACCAATGTTCCTGCCGCCATGAGACGCGCAAACATTGCGTCTTCCGCACCGCAGCTTTTTATTGTTTCAATCATATCAACGGCTCT
>CABSKZ010000570.1 GCA_902478395.1 uncultured Eubacteriales bacterium
TTTCCGTGCAGATATTGAAATATCCTTTGCCGGGCGTTGTCACCATTTTGAAGTCAAAGTCAATACTAATATACGGGTTCGTTCTTTGGTCAATCATAAACCGCGCGATAGGAGGATCTGCTGTAGCAGGACTCTTCATCCTTAAAACAGCGTTTCCCTCATCGGAATACTGGTCAATTATTCCCCCCTTCGGCAGAAGCTGCATATCCGTCGCAATGTCATCCATGCTGAAATAAACTTCTTTGTCTTCGGCTCCGAATACCGGCGCGATAGATATAACACTGGTCAGTATACTACAAGCAATAAAAAGTGAAAGAATCTTTTTCATGTCTATTTCTGGCTCCTTCCTTTGCTCATTAAGGTACCAATTCAATTTTAGCATTCGGCCAATGTAAAGTACATTCCCTTTTTCTATGATCAAAGGACAATTTCTCATATTTGACTCAACTCCTGAGAACCCCATTCTACGCATGTTCTAAGCATCCCCATTTCTTTTTCCCACAATCTTCAACAGCTTTTCGCCGCACCGGCTTTTACATCATGGCCTATACGCCGCCTCAACATTATTTTTTCATACCAGAAAACGATTTCATGAATTCTTCTTGGTCGGACTTGCACATTTTATCCGGCGGCTTCATATAATAGAAACATCTTGTTTCGGAGGTGCTGTTATGTTTTCATCCCTGTGGGTCATGATGCTCTATCTGCTGAAATACGGAGCGTTTCTGCTTTCCTATGTTTCGAACGGAAATGCGTTTCCAAAGCCGCTTCCCCCGAAAGAAGAGGAATATTATCTGAAACTGTCCTATACAGGGGATGAAGATGCAAAAAATGTCTTAATTGAACACAATTTGCGGCTGGTCGCCCACGTAGCCAAAAAATATGCAGCAAGCAGCGCGTATGATTCCGACGATTTGATTTCCATCGGAACCATTGGCCTGATTAAGGCCATCAATTCCTTCGATGGCAAAAAGAATACCCGCCTGGCGACTTATGCGGCGAGATGTATTGAGAAAACAATACACTCGCAACGGCTCTTTTTGAACAAAAAGAGGGAATTTCAGCCCCCTATTTTAGAAGCTGGCATATTTTAACCAAAATCAACAGTCAACTGTATCTGTTGTATAGCCATCGGGCAAACGGAACAATTTTTATGCCTATGTATATCCATACAATCCGATTGCTGAAACCGTCCACCAACAGAGAGGGTGAAAAGTTTAATTTGCTCTATACCAATCCGGTGGATATTACAAATATATCGGACAAGCTGAAATATTACCGCTATCAAAAAGCCCTGCACCAAAAGGACGTCGCGGCATATATCGGCATGGATCGGGGGACGTATGGCGATTATGAAGATAACCAACGGGATTTCTACCCAGCTGATATGGTGGATAAGCTGGCGGTGTTGTATCGCATTGACGTCTATGAACTGCTGGACGATTACAACCGTTTTCTGTATGACGGACAGGGTCAACAAATAAAAGCTATTCGCAAACAACTATGTATTACTCAAAAAGAACTTGCCGTTATGATGAATGTGGAGATTACCAAAGTTAAGCGCTGGGAACAAAATAAGGTGCGGATGTTCAAAGGAACATGGGAGAAACTGTTAAAAATCTCCTGTAGTAACATTGAAAATGCTAACCATTTGTGCTATACCTGTCTCTTATACACATCTCCGAGCCCACGAGACCGTACTA
>CABSKZ010000571.1 GCA_902478395.1 uncultured Eubacteriales bacterium
GCAAGGGAAGGGCGGCCAGGGATGAATCCTTGAGAAAGGTTCTCAGAAGTGAACTCTCCAAAGAAAGGGCCACCAGGCTTGAAGGCAGCTTCGGCACTCAAAAGCAACATTACTCACTCTCAAGGATAAAGGCACGGAACAGGAAAACGGAAATCCTTTGGATTTTCTTTGGAATACATACGGCAAATGCCATACTGATGATAGATAAGGTCAGGAACAGAGCGCTGAAAGCAGCATGATATGATTTTAACGAAAAAATCAGAAGAGGTCGTCAGACTTCTTCCGGAACGTCATGTCCTGCCTATAAGAGTATATGGGAAAATACAGAAAAATGACAATAAAAATGACATATGAAGTGATTATACTGGGGCATCTTCATATGCCATTGTATTTTATAGGGACATTTACTGAATATTCCTAAATAGCTTTTTTTTGAAAATGTTCCCTCAGTTTCCGGATGGCACTGTATTTGAGGGTTTTTACCGTGTTGACTGAAACATCCAGCAAACGTGAGATTTCCTTATTTTCCAAACCGGATAAGGCCAGACGGATGATTCGGGCACTTTGTTCCGGTAGCTGGCCGATAGCGGTCAGCAACATCTGGTTGGTTTCTTCTTCGATGAATAAATTGAAAATCTGGGGTTCCTCGGATTCCGGGTTTTCGAGGCGGGCATAACGGTTGTTTTCCCTTTCGATGCCCCGGAGATAATTCAGGGCTTCATTTTTAACCGAGACAAAGAGAAAATTCTCTATCGATTCGATTGTGTTGTATTTTTCCTGGTTTTCCCAGTAGCGGATGATGATTTCCTGAACAATATCCTGGGCGACAGCTTCCGATTTGACGAACTTTAGGGCAGAAGTATATAAAGCCGCATAATGCTTGCGGATAAAATTTTCCAATTCTGCATATTCTTTCATGGGCTGTGACCTTCATTTGGCAAGACAAATATAGTGATTAAAATCATCCCGATTTGTGGAATCAGGAAATAATCGGTAACTTTGTTTTGGAAAACAATTAAAAATCCGCAAGCATGGGCGACAAGATATATCCGATAGGCATTCAGAATTTCGAGAAAATCCGCAACGAGGGTTATTACTATGTCGATAAAACGGCTTTAATTTACCGATTGGTGAAAACGGGCAGTTATTATTTCCTCAGCCGTCCGCGCCGTTTCGGGAAAAGCCTGCTGATTTCCACGCTGGAAGCCTATTTCCTCGGGAAAAAGGAGTTGTTCGAGGGGCTAGCAATGGCGCAGCTGGAAAAGAATTGGATACGCCGCCCTGTGTTACATCTTGATCTGAATATCGGGAAATATGATGCTCCGGACAGTTTGGACAAAATCCTTGAGGAAGCCCTGTCCAAATGGGAGATTACGTACGGCACCGGTGTCGGGGAGACGACCCTCGCCCTACGCTTCAAGGGTATCGTGGAACGTGCCAGCCAGCAATCCGGTCAGCGGGTAGCCATCCTTGTCGATGAATACGACAAACCGCTTTTGCAAGCCATCGGCAACAAAGAGTTGCAATCCGCGTATCGCAACACGCTGAAACCTTTCTACGGTGTGCTCAAAACGATGGACGGCTACATACAATTCGCCATGCTGACGGGAGTAACGAAATTCGGCAAAGTGAGCGTGTTCAGCGACTTGAACAACTTGATAGATATTTCCATGGACGCACGC
>CABSKZ010000572.1 GCA_902478395.1 uncultured Eubacteriales bacterium
CCGAACGCCAAACGCGTTCGCTTTTGAGAACATTGAATCATCATTCGGCAAGCGTCAGGCCGCTTGCTTGCGGCTCTGCCGCACATTTTACCGTCGTAAAATGCGAATGTGGTATAATAACCTCAAAAGGTTCTGACGAACGGCGGCGTTTCACGCTGCCCGAACGCCAAACGCGTTCGCTTTTGAAAACACGGAATCATCATTCAGCAAGTGTTAAGCCGTTCGCCCGCGATGTTATCGCGTATTTTATCGGCATTACCCGGAATAAATACAGCGTAAAATTTTATACCGAGCCAAAGGCGGCGGCAAAAACCACTGCGTCCAGCCGTTCTTTCCCGGGTGGTCACACCCATGGAAGAACTTCCGCTAGAACCACGATGGAACCGGCATGCAGCAGGCCCACTGGCAGCCTGTACGGAATGATGATATCGACAAAAAAACTGATGCGGATGGAGGAGACTGAAATGCGTACCCTACACAAAGTAGATGAATTCAGAACCGAAGGCTCGAAGGCAATCTTCACCAAACAACAGGCGGTAGCGGTTACCTTACAGCTTTTAAAGGCAGAAGCGGACTTCCCGGGCAACACGCCGGAAGACGCTCAGATTTTGAACGATGCCATGAAAAAAATTAATTTTCAATATTTGGATTATACCAGCAGCGAAACGGACACGATGCTTGATACGCTCAACGTCGCTCGATTTACCACGGAGGACATTCTCTCGGCGATTGATAATGTGGTGTTTGAGTTGACACAGGGATAAATAAGGGCCGCCTTTTACGAAAAATTGAGGTGCTCCCCAAAAAGCCCTCTGTTAATTTTGCGTAAAGAAACTGGAAAACATCCGTTCAGGCAAGAAGCGGGATACCAAACTATCTAACATCATGTCAGCATATTCTTTGATGGTAGACAAAGCTATCAGTTGAACAAGCAAGTATTACTTGCATGGCTTGCGGGTTCATCTAAAGCGCTTGTGCGTAGCTGGTAGTGGGTAGTGCTTTGCTTGAAACGCCCCGTGTACTGGGGCCGCGCCGTTGATTGGGGATATTTTGCTCTACTTTCCCCGCTCCGGCATTGCGGTGACCGATTCCAATTCCTATTACATGGCCGGCAAACAGAATATGATTGCATGCGGTACACTGTCCTTTGAGGAATTTCAATCGAACTATTTAACCACCGTCTATAACCGGACCTTCCTGACGCTTCCCGATTTTAAGTATATGACCAGCGATATACAAGATACACATTGTATCATCTCATCGCTTCCGGTAGGTGAACCCGCGCCCATTATCCAAGTGCTGTGCCTGCTGCAAAGCGAGGAACTCCAAAATATCATCTCTGGACCCGGACAGAATCGAATTTTCCTTAACATTGTCGACCAGGATGACCGATATTTATTGGAAGAGAACCCCGATTTCCCCGCTGAACTGTTCCATGATGTAGACGGATATTTCATAAAAAAAGCTGCCGGACAGAAGCGGATTCTCTTCCGCATTCAAGCCGAGCATACGCCATTCCACCTGGTTGCCGCTATTTCTTATTCCGATATTATGGAAGCCGCGGACAGGCAGCGGAACGGAATATACGCCATCTTGCTGTTCAGCGTGCTGGCCGCTCTTGCACTTGCATCTTATTTCACGTTCCGGCGCGCGCGGAGTGTAAAAAC
>CABSKZ010000573.1 GCA_902478395.1 uncultured Eubacteriales bacterium
AGAGACAGGATCCTTTGCTTGAATCTGGCTGACCGTCTTATCCTGCACATAGGCCACATCGGTTTTCACCGTTTCGTAGACCTTGAGGGACAGCATATAGGTCTTGCCGTTGAGTTCCAGAAGCACTTCGTCCCGGCAACCACACACAGAAATATTACTCCTGATATGGTAAAGCCCACAGACCGGATTTTATATCCAGCTTGTGGGCTTTGCTTATTTTCAGCTATCCTGTTTTACGCAAACATTGCATCTAGCTCTTTATCGGTAAACATTTTGGACTGCTTCAGCAAACTTTTAACGCACTCTCGGAATGCTTCTTTGTTCACCGTTTTCAACGCAGTATCCTTGTACACCAGCGTGATAACACAATGTAGCTGCTGGATAAGGTCAACGGCAGAGAGCTGTGCATAGGTGTTCCCATCTACAAGCTGTATCCGAACATCCCGGAAACGCGACCAATCCCGTCCGTACTGGCAGATGTACTGCTGAATCGTATTCCGCATGACATCTATGTTGCCAGATTCTATTGCCATCCGCGCCTGCTTGCATTTTTTCTCAGCCGTGTCAGCAATCGCGTGTGTCAGCTTTGCGGCTTTGACAACGCACTTTTCAAATTGCTCTACCTTATCAGCGTATTGCGATTGAATTTTGATGTACTGTAGTTGGTTGTTGTCCATAGCACAACCCTCCTTTCTGGTTGGTATTATTATACCACAATTTTCCAATTTTATCTACATGGATTTTCCGACAATTTCTCAAATAATTCGACGTAATATCACTTTATATTTGATTTCTGTTGTAAAAAATGGAGCGCACAGTTGTAAACTGTACGCCCCATTTTAGGTTATTTAGCGATTCTTGTCAGACTGCGAGAGAACGCTGCCTGCAAGAGTTTTGGTCGTGCTGCTGTATTTCGGGCTATTCAAAGCTGCCGATGCAACGCCTTCCATTTTCTTTCCCGTCTGATGACCGCTCTTTGCCAGCGCAACCGCACTTTTCACCGCAAGCTCTTTCCGCTGCCGGTAGTCCTTGCACTTCACCCACGACTTAAACTCCTGCCGGGTGCTTTCCCCTGCAGCAATCATTTTGCGGAGTGCTTGTTCGGTCATGATTGGGACCTCCCCTCTTTTTTATTGTGCTTTTCAGCTTCATCTAAATATTGCTGAATGGTTTTGGGTGATTTGAATATATAGTACGTTCCAGCCGTATCTTGAACAAAGAACGGAACTTTTTTATCTCTTGGATAATTACTCAAATTTTGAAGTTGCATTATAAACTTATCTTTTTTCCACGCGAAGGAAACGCATTGTTCTATATCTAGTTCTGCCGGGAGCTTAGTAATTCCTGCTGGTGTTGGCTCTTGAAGTATAACCCATTTATAACCATCTGGAAGTTTTATACCATAACTGCTGATAATGATTTTTCGGTTTCCAGTATTTACAACTTCGAGCGATACATACTGGCATTTATCTGCAAGTTCCAAAGAACCACCAAACGCATAAATTACGCTTTCATTGAACGTAATCTTAACCTTTTTGCGATTTTGATACCTTGTTTGCCAAAGTGCTATAATTGCGGCAAAAGCAGTGGCAATCGCACTTGCAGCTTGCCAAAACATTCCCCAATCAAACCCTGCTTCAACAGGTTTCATTTTCGTTCTCCCT
>CABSKZ010000574.1 GCA_902478395.1 uncultured Eubacteriales bacterium
GTATTACATATCGAAGCCGCCTCTTCTTTGCCAGGCTTGCTTTGAACGAGGTCTTTTATTGATTCACATACAAAAACTGGACAGCAGTTTTTGTCACTGTCCAGTTTAAATGACTCAGATAATCAAACAGATGAACTATTTTTCGGTTTGACCTATAGACAATATAGAATGAACCAACAGAATATATATAAGCAGTTTCTGCGTTTTGAGGCTCTTGCAGCAGTTTAAACATATTCCAGCTTACATTTGCCGTTGTATACCCGCGAGGCGCGTTCCAGCAACGTAGGTTCTGAACCGGATAGAATAAGCGGCACACGTGTTATCCCGGCAACCTCCTTTACGAGCAGAGCGGCCCCGCGGTCGTCCTGGACGCCGAGCCGGTCAAAATCGAGCCGGATAGCATCCGGCTCCTCATCCATACAATCAAGAGCCGCATCCTGAAAATACTCTGTGTCATTGGAAACAAGAGCTGCGGAACATTCCGCAGCATCCAGTCCGTCGACAAATTCTCCGACCGCAAAGGCACCATTGACCGGAAGAACCGTGCTGGAGGAACAAAAATAATCGGTTTCGACAGGTGTGCGGCTTTTCACGGCTGCGTTACCAACTGTTTCCTTCAGACCGCGTATATAATCCGGATTGGTACCGCAGCAGCCCCCCAGTACACTTACACCCATTTGCGCAAATTTTGCTGCGGTCTGTACAAATTCTTCCTGTGTAATGCTATAGGAATCCCCTTCTGGCAATCCCGCATTCGCTTTCACAATTAAAGGCGTATTTGTAAAAGAGAGCAGCCGCTCTGCAATCGGCAGTATCTCAACCGGGCCAAGCGAACAGTTGATACCCATTGCATCAACCCCAAGACTGTCCAACATTACGGCCATAGCGCCCACATCCGTTCCGGTAAAGGTTTTGCCGGATTTCTCAAAACTCATCGTGGCAAATACTGGGAGTGAGGTGTTCTCTTTTGCAGCCAGCACTGCGGCTTTCAGTTCATAGAGGTCCGTCATGGTTTCTATGACGATTAAATCCGCTCCGGCGGCCTCACCGGCAAGCATTTTTTCGCGGAACAACGCATATGCCTGTTCAAAAGGCAGAGTTCCCATCGGTTCCAGAAGCTGTCCAAGTGGCCCGACATCAAGGGCCGCGAGTGAACCGAAGCGCTGCGCTTCCTCCTTGGCCAGCTTGATGCCGGCAGAAACGAGTTCTTCCATTGGATACTCCGCGTTCTTTGTGGAATTGATACCAAACGTATTCGCGTAAATAATATTGCTTCCAGCTTCCAAATATGCGCGGTGGATACGTTTTACGGTTTCCGGTTCTGTCAGATTATATATTTCGGAACTTTTTCCGACCGGCAAACCATTTTGGAGTAGCATCGTCCCCATGGCCCCATCAAGCAAAAGAATTTGTTTTCCCAGCATGTCATTTAATTGTTTGTTCATGCAATCGCCTCCGTTAAAATTTGCCAAAATCTAATGCGAATTTGCTCATAACCATCATTCCGAAACGCAAACAGTTTTCATCGATATCAAAATCTGCGTTATGCAGCGGCGCAGTAATATGTTTTTCCTCGTTTCGCGCTCCTAAATTAAAATAGGTTGCGGGAACTGCCTCCGAAAAATAAGAAAAATCATCGCCAGCCATAGAGGGAATCCC
>CABSKZ010000575.1 GCA_902478395.1 uncultured Eubacteriales bacterium
ATGAAAACGTTGTCAAGGTATTTTCGGGAAAAAGATTGACAAAACTTTGCCATATTGTTAAAATAATAATTGCAATGTCAACAAAAAGGAAGGAACCGGCTTGGTTAAATCCATTTCTATTTTATACCGCAAAACACAAATTTATTTAAATGAACAGGCGGAGAGCCTTGCGATTGGAAGCGGCAAGGTTCCGTTTATCATGTGTGTGACGGAAAATCCCGGAATCTCACAAAACCGAATGGCCTGTCTGTTGAATATGGACAAAAGCACGGTCACAAAAATGTTGGCCCGGCTGGAACAGGAGGGGTATATAACGCGAAAGGTAAACCACCGGGACAGCCGTTCCTTCAACATTTTTCCAACTGAAAAAGCGAGGGCTGTCTACCCGAAAATAACCGCGATTGAGGACCGTTGGTGTGAAGAAATGACGAAGGGTCTAACCCCTGTTGAGCGCAGTATTTTCACCGAGCTTTTAGGCAGGGTGGTTCGCAATGTTTCCTGCTACTTCGAAACTGGCGAGCACGGCGGACAAAAAACGTGCGGCGCAAAAATTCCGGGAGGTAACGAACAGTGAAGGTGTTAGGCATCAACGGAAGCGCACGGAAGGATGGAAATACCGCTATCATTATGAAATTGGTGTTCTCTGAACTGGAAAAACGGGGCATAGAAACAGAACTGATTCAACTGTCCAGACGCAGCATCGTTCCCTGTACAGGTTGTTTCCATTGCCGCGGAAAGCAAGCCTGTGCTAATAATAAGGATGATTTCTGCGAATGCCTTGAAAAGGTGATCAATTCAGATGGGCTCCTGCTTGGCTCTCCGGTATACTCTGCGGATGTATCAGCAACTATGAAGGCTTTTTTAGAGCGGGCAGGTGTCGTTGCAGCCGGAAATCCCGGCCTGCTGAGGCATAAGGTCGGCGCGTCTGTGGCCGCAGTCCGCAGGGGCGGTGGTTTGACGGCAATCGATACCATGAATCATTTTTTGTTGAATAAAGAAGTCATCGTAGCAGGCTCTTCTTACTGGAACATGGTTTATGGCAAGGAGATCGGCGATGTTCACAATGATATGGAAGGTATTCAGAATATGCACAACCTGGGTGAGAATATGGCGTGGCTTTTGAAAAAAATAGGTAAATAGCAACTCAGGCTGCGGAAACGGGACCGGCTTCTAACTGAAGCGTTAAAGCCCCATAAATTAACGGTTCAGGAGGGGATATAATGAACATCAGATTTGCGACAACGGCTGACAGCGCACAGCTATTACACATCTACGCACAGTACATCGGTACACCCATAACCTTCGAATGCCGCCTTCCTTCAGAACAGGAATTTGCTGAGCGCATCGCAAATATTACGGAGAACTACCCGTATTTAGTATGTGAGGAAGATGGACACATAATTGGCTATGCTTACGCGCATAGGCAGAAGGAACGCGAGGCCTACCAATGGAACGCGGAATTATCAGTTTATCTGGACAGCGCTTTTACCGCAAGGGGGTTGGGAACAAGACTATATTGCATTCTAATTGACATTCTGAAACTACAAGGGGTCAAAACCGTTTATGGCGGCGTTACCCTTCCAAACGCAAAAAGTGAAAGACTTCACCTCTCTCTTGGCTTCACGCTTCTCGGCACCTACCACAACACAGGATATAAA
>CABSKZ010000576.1 GCA_902478395.1 uncultured Eubacteriales bacterium
TTGAAAGTGATAAGACAATAGAAGAATATGCCGCAGAAAAAGGTGTGAAAACCATGATTGAAAATCATGGATATTTGTGTCAGGACAGCCTCCGCGTGGAACAGCTTGTGGATGCGGTGGCCCATCCGAATTTCGGCCTTCTGGTCGATATGGGGAATTTCCTCTGTGCGGACGACGATCCGTTTACGGCCTATAGCCGTACGGCACCGTATGCTTTTTATGCACACGCGAAGGACTTTATCATCAAGCCGGCGGATGGTCCGGACCCGGGACGGGGCTTCATGCGGACGCGCGGTGGGACGTATCTGCGCGGCACTGTGGTTGGACAGGGAAATGTTCCGGTGGTCGGCTGCCTTACCGCCCTGAAACGGGCTGGGTATGATGGATATATCGGAATTGAGTTCGAGGGAATGGAAGACCCGTTGGAGGGCATTGCAATCGGACTGGAAAATTTGAGGAATTACATTGCAATTGTGGAATAACGGAGGATACGATGCAAATAATCAGCTGTAAAGATTACTGGCAGCTTTCACAGAAAGCCGCAGAGTTAGTAAAAAAACAAATTGAGGGGAACCCGGAAACGGTGCTGGGGCTGCCAACTGGTTCCACTCCGCTTGGTATGTATGAGCAGCTCACACAGTCAGGACTGGATTTCAGCCGTGTCACGACCTTTAATTTGGACGAGTACGTTGGTCTGGATAAAGAAAACCCGCAGAGTTATTATTACTATATGAATACCAATCTTTATTCCAAAGTGAATTTGAAACCGGAAAACTGCAATATTCCAAACGGTTCAGGTTCAGACTTGGAGAAAAGTGCCAAACGCTATGATGAGAAAATCAAAGCCTGCGGTGGTATAGATTTAATGGTGCTGGGCATCGGCAACAATGGGCATATCGGGTTTAACGAGCCGGACGATGACCTGGAAACGGAGACGCATGTTGTCACGCTGACTGAAGAAACCCGCAAAGCGAACAGCCGTTTTTTCAGCAGTATGGACGAGGTTCCGAAGCAAGCCGTCACAATGGGGGTCGGCAGCATCATGAAGGCAAAACGCATTTTGATGCTTGCCAGCGGCGAGGATAAGAAGAATGTGGTATCTCAATTGATGGAAGGCAAGGTAACAACGGAAAATCCTGCGACACTTTTGCTGCTGCACCCGAGAGTAACCGTGCTGTGTGATTGGGAGGAAGTATAAATAAAAACGGCCGCCAAAAATTTTCTGGCGGCCTTTGCTTTTACGGCTATTTGTCACCGCTTAGCAGATTGTCTGCGTACTGGCGCAGCGAATCCGCCGTATGGATGTTGTCACCGCGTTCGGAAATCATCTCCTGCACGTAGGAGGGAAGCGTGGCATAAAATGCGTTTGCATTTGTGTCCTGGGACAACAGCGTGTTCAGGTCGTAGTATTTTTTGTCCATTTGAATCGTCCTTTCTTTGCTAGAATAATAATGGAAAAATTTGTGGGGTAATTTTCTGACTCCATGACGTGGAAGAGATTCCTGTCATGCCCCGAGAACAGGAGCTAATTTATGGATGCAGAGAACATCCTTACGGGATTCTATCAACCATCGTTAACAGATTTTCCAAAACAGCAAAAATCATACATAAATTAAAAATATTTCAGGTAATTGCCTGAAATATTTCCTGTTTCATA
>CABSKZ010000577.1 GCA_902478395.1 uncultured Eubacteriales bacterium
TCAGCCTCGTGGTTTACACGGCGGCAATTCAGGAGAGCAATCCGGAGCTTGTCAAGGCGCGCTCGATGGATATTCCCGTTATTGAACGGGCCGTCCTGCTTGGCGCAATCATGAAGCGGTATAAAAACCCAATTGCTGTGAGCGGCACACACGGCAAAACGACAACGACCTCTATGCTTTCCCATATCCTGTTGTCGGCGAATCTCGACCCGACGATTCTGGTCGGCGGCGTACTGCCGATTATCGGCGGAAATATGCGGGACGGAGGCAACGACTACCTCGTGACGGAAGCCTGTGAATATACGGGTAGTTTTTTGAAATTTCATCCGCTTTACAGCATTATCCTGAACATTGAGGAAGACCACCTGGACTATTTTAAGGATATCAATGATATTGTGAAATGCTTCCGCAAGTTTGCTGAAATTACGCCAAAGAACGGCGCCGTTATTGCCAACTTTGATGACAATGATGTGCGGAAGGTTGCAGACGGCCTTGCCTGCCGCGTTGTCAGCTATGGCATCGACTCGGCGGACGCAGATTATACTGCAAGGAACATCCGGTTCACCAGCGATGACTTTGGCACGTTTGACGTGTTTGCAAACGGTGTGTTTTTTATGAACGTCGCACTACGCGTACCCGGCTTGCATAATGTGAGCAACGCGCTTGCAGTCATTGCAGTCGCCGCGCTTCTTGGGGTCGATAAGGCCAGCATCCAGAAAGGATTTGAATCCTTTTCCGGCACAAACCGCCGCTTTGAACGCAAGGGGCTTTGCCGGGGAGCAAAGGTTATCGACGATTATGCACACCACCCTACAGAAATTAAAACCACTCTTCGCGCCGCACGGGAAGTTGCAAAGGGAAAAGAGGTCTGGTGCGTTTTCCAGCCGCATACCTACACCCGCGCTCTGAAACTGAAAAATGAGTTCGCGCAGAGCTTCGGCGATTGTGACCATGTAATTGTGGCGGATATTTATGCCGCGAGGGAAAAGGATACCGGATTGATTCATTCCCGGGATTTAGCTGACGCAATCAATTCATTCAGCCATAACGCCATGTACATGAAAGAGTTTTCAGAAATTGCGCAGTATTTGCAGGAACATATCCACGAAGGCGATTTGGTGCTGACGATGGGGGCCGGCGATGTGTATAAAATCGGCGAGTCAATGGTAAAGCAGAATTAAGAACGGCGGGAGTGTTAAGCTCCCGTTTTTTTATTTAATCGTGTTTTTCAAGCTGTTCTCCCTTAGAGTTTATTGTTTTAACCAATCACTCCAGTTTTAAATGAAATCTTAAAATCAATTATGGCTTATATCACCTTCTCCTAAACATCTTAAAAATAGATTGTAGTTATTTTACTAGTCTTTTACTTTGGCTCGAAATCTCATCCATTAACTTCATATTCGACTAGGATTATCTCCCCCATTCTCACTTTTATCAGAATATCTTATACTACCACTGTAAATTCGATCATTTAAATAATGTATCTAATTTTTTCTCTAATGTCAATACTATTCTCTATGAACAGTAATATCACACTCCACGCCTCTCGTTGTAATACATAATGTATTCGTTTTAAGAATCTATATACATTATACAATATTTATTACAATATTACAAGAGGAGGGGACGGATTATGAAAAATTTTATTCCGAAGCAA
>CABSKZ010000578.1 GCA_902478395.1 uncultured Eubacteriales bacterium
CCTACATACTGCCGGATTTTTCCGCCGCCTTCAAAAGCAAAAATACGGTTCACAACCTTATCTAAAAAATAACGGTCATGAGAAACGGTTACAACTGCGCCGGGGAAGGACTCCAGATATTCCTCCAATATCGTAAGCGTTTCGATATCAAGGTCATTTGTTGGTTCGTCAAGTACCAAAATATTTGGTGCCGACGCAAGGATACTTAAAAGGTACAACCGTCTCCGTTCACCTCCCGACAGCCTGCTTATGGTATTGAACTGTAAATCCGGCGGGAACAGAAACCTTTCTAAAAGCTGAGAGGCGGACAGGGTTCCCTCCGTTGTTTGAATATTCTCTGCAATATTGCGGATGAAATCAATTACTCTCAAGGTCAAATCCATCTCTTCATTTTCCTGTGAAAAGTATCCGATTTTCACCGTCTTTCCCCAAATAACTTCCCCTTCATCAGGAATCATGCGGCCACAGAGAATATTCAGCAGGGTGCTTTTCCCGCAGCCATTTCTGCCAACAATTCCGATTCGTGCATCACGCAGCAGAATATAGGAAAAGTCCCCGATTACCTTATGCCCGTTGAAGGTCTTTGAGATGTGGGCAAGCTCCACCGTCTTTTTCCCCAGACGCGAGGAAATTGAGCTAAGTTCCAGTTTTTCATCCTGCGTGACCTTCATGTCTTCTTCCAGTGTCTCGAACCGTGCAATGCGCTCTTTGCTCTTGGTGCCGCGGGCACGCGCTCCGCGCTGCATCCATTCCAGTTCCTTTGCATATAGGCTCTGTTTTTTTCGCAGGGTATTCTGTTCCATTTCCTGCCGTTCACTTTTCAATGTGAGATAACCGGAATAGTTCGTCTGATAGCTGTATAGCCTTCCCTTCTCTATTTCCAGAATGCGGTTGGTAACCCTGTCCAGGAAATACCGGTCATGCGTCACCATCAGGAGAGCTCCCTTGTATTGCGCAAGATATTTCTCTAACCATTCTATCATATCGCTGTCCAGATGGTTTGTCGGCTCGTCAAGTATCAGCAGTTCGCAGGGTTCTAATAAGGCCGCGGCAATTGCTACTCGTTTTTTCTGCCCGCCGGACAACTCCTGCACCTTTTGTTCCAAGTTTTCAAACCCCAGACGGGTTAGGATCGACTTTGCCTCAAACGGCTCTGCCTGTTTTGCTTTCGCCGTCACATAGTCCAATATGCCGCAGGTATTATCAAAATCCGGCAGCTGCGGCAGATAGCCGATTCTTACGGCCCCAAAACGGGTAACTGCCCCGCTGTCGGCTTCTTCAAGCCCCGCCAGTATTTTCAAAAATGTAGACTTTCCTGTCCCGTTGACGCCAATCAACCCGATTTTGTCACCGCCCGCAATGGTAAACGATATGTTTTCCAGCAATGGCTTCTCTCGATAGGATTTTGTAATTTGTTCCGCCGTTATCAGGTTCAATCTGTCTGCTTCCTCTCCTGTTTTTTGATTTTGGGCATAATCAGCCGGTAGCTGTGCACAATCATTTCATATAAATCTTCTTCCGCAAGAGAATCACTGATGGTAACCGTGTTCCAGTGTACCTTGTTCATGTGGTATGCCGGCGTGACGGACGGATTTACCTCCCGCAGGAATTCCGCATGCATCGGCTCGCACTTTAAATTGACGCACAGG
>CABSKZ010000579.1 GCA_902478395.1 uncultured Eubacteriales bacterium
CGTTCCTTCTACGTCCTTGGATGCGCCGGTGGCGGACAGGGAAGCGACTTTCCGATATTCCAGCGTTATTTCCACCTTATCTCCGACAGCAAGTGCGGTAAACGCAGATATTGCGTTGTTTTTCTTAATGGTTGCACCATTTTTGAAGTCCAGCGTCATTACTTCATTATCTTTTGTGCGGACCTTGATGACGACCTCAGGGTCAAATTCGATGCTTTCGATAACGGCGCCGGAAATCGTCGTCGTTTTCGGTTCGCCGGAAATCGTTACAATTTTTCCGTTTTTCAATTCTACAGACACATAATCTCCTACGGAGAAATCCGCTAGAGAACCGCTTCCGCCTTTATATCTTACAACTACGTCATCAGCGAGTGAATAGGTCTGCGCATCCGACGCGCTTTCGTCAATGCCGGAAATTTTAACGGTTGCGCTGGTAGAGGTTGTCGTCTTGCCTCGATAGACACCCTCCAGACTGTCGTCGCTCTTGAAGCTGACCGCATCAATGGAATACAAGTCGCCTTCAGAATAGGTAATTACGGCCTCCATTCCGACAGAAAGAGAGTTCAGGGGCGACTGCTCACCGTCTATCATAATGGCAATACCTTTACCGATATTATATGCAATAGATTCGCCGTCAGATTTTTTGATAGAAACAGTGCTGTTCGTGGTATCGACGTTGGCAATCATCCCTTTTTCATAGGTGAACTGCATCAGAGAAAGAAACCGCTGAAGCATCACAGAAATCTGCGCGCGTGTCACATCGCCCATCGGTACGAAGGTGTTGTGGTCCATGCCCTGAATAATGCCAAGCTCCGTAGCATAATGCACATAGCCCAGCGCACTCGAAGGAATGTCAGCACTGTCGGTAAACGTTACATTAATTTCAGGATTGCTCTTAAGCCAGACGTCGCCGCCGAGACATTTTGCAATTAGCGTTGCCGCTTCATACCGTTTCAGAGGCTTGTCTTTATTGGCAGAGGAAAGATATGTAGATAAGTCATCCTCGGTCAAAACTTTCTTATACATCAAATAGGCCGCATTTTCCAGCGCATAGGAATCATACTTCGCCAAAACCGATTTCGCGTTGTCGTATGCGACTGCAACAACAGGGCTGTTTGTTGCTGCACTGGAACCCATAGTCCGCGCAAAGAGCGTGATTGCCTCCTGCTTGGTAATATTATTGCCCGGCTTGAATGTTCCGTCAGGGTAACCCTCGACGATTTTATTGTTAACAAGGGTGTCGATTGCATCTTTGGCCCAGTCGTAGCTGGAGGTCACATCCGGAAAGGCGGCAAAAGCCGAACATGTGACGGAAACAGCCAGCAGTAAGGATAGAAATAACGATAATCCTTTTTTTCTCATTCTAAATTCCTCCTTTTTCTTCCTGTATGTACATATTGAATTTGCGGAAGGTTCCGCGTTTATACTTGGATATACTACATCATTCCTTATTATACAGTGTTTTTATGAAATTTTCAACATATTTGTACATTTGTCACGAAAAAATAATATTTCCAGCACATGCAGAAAAAGGGAGGCATTATAGATGCCTCCCAAATGAGATTTTATTAAAATTCAATTCCGCGCCGCGCGGGTGTTCCGCTATCCATCGGATGTTTGACAGAGCAGATTTCAGAG
>CABSKZ010000580.1 GCA_902478395.1 uncultured Eubacteriales bacterium
AGTGAGGCATGGTGGAGTTGCCGCGGATACTGCTGTCAGGCGAAAGCAAGCAGCCCCTGTCCATTCCCCTGATTTGCGCAACCTTCGCCGCCCCATACGCTTGAGCCGCCTTATATCTGCTGTCTGTGATAGTCGTGGTGGTGATAACGACCATATGTACACAAATCATGTATAAAGAAGGGTATACCGGGATTCTTTGATTACAGCGTGGTCATTTTTGCGCCGCCACACGCAGACACCGCAGAACTTGCATTTTGTGCAATAATGGGTATAATAAGAATAGAAATACTTGGCGGGGAGGAATGTGTATGGTCTATACGATAGATGACCTGCAGCGTATTATTGCGCCTATCGCAGAGCAGTACGGACTGCGGGCCGTGTATGTCTTTGGCTCCTACGCCCGCAGAGAGGCCAATGCCGACAGTGATATTGATCTGCTGGTCGATTTGACCGGCACAAATATCCGGTCGCTGTTTGCGCTTGGAAGTGTATACTGCGACTTGGAATCTGCATTGGGAAAAAGTATCGATCTTATTCCTGTAAGCGCATTGGAGCAGACCAGCAAGAGTACGTCTGACGATCTATTCCGCAATGCTGTCCAAACAGAAAGGGTACGAATTTATGATGCAGCAAGCTGACAGACAACGCCTTACTCACATTTACGAATACTGTGTTTCTATTGAGAAGGCCATTCAGCACTTCGGAAGCGACTTCCAGTCGTTTGATAGCGATGAAGATTTCCAACATTCACTGTCATTCTGCTTGCTGCAGAACGGGGAACTGGGCGGTGGTTTATCTGAGGAGTATCGCCGTGAGACAGCCAACCGTGTGCAGTAGGGGCCGATGAAAGCCATGCGAAATATGGTTGCCCACGGTTATGGCAAAATGGATCGCCGGATTATTTGGGAGACAGTGACGACGGATATTCCCGCGTTAAAGGCTTTTTGCGAGGAACAATTGAACATTTGAGACTTTTCTGTAATACGGAAAACAGGAATGTATTTTCCACAAGGGGGCGGCATCGTCAGGAGATGATTTCTCTAAACGAACAATATGTTTCTCAACGCTGTGATTTTGGTTGCAATTTATCCAGGTATTTGATAGACTAGTTTTAAGACTGTTAGGTTGTTTTCTCATTCTTTCGGGTTAAGGAGCAGGCATGTATCAATTTAGAGATCCGATTCATGGGTTTATTCCGGTTAGCGAAGAGGAGTTGTGCATAATCAATTCTCCTCCGTTTCAGCGATTACGAAATATACATCAACTTGCAACGACATATTTGGTTTACCACGGTGCAGAGCATACTCGTTTCGGCCATTCAGTAGGCGTAATGCACTTGACTTCTCGCGTTTTTGATTCCGTTACGGCAAAAGTGCCGCATCTTTTTTCTGAAGACGATGATGAGAATTCTCGCAAGATCGTATGGTATCGACAACTATTACGCCTTGTTGGTCTGACGCATGACTTGGGGCATGCGCCTTTTTCCCATGCCTCAGAAGAACTGTTTGTTGGAGGAAAGGAACACGAAGACTTCACGAAGCTAATTATCTGCGAAACCGAGATTGCTGATTACATTAGAGCTATTGGGCAAAGATTTAAACTTGAATATGGTCCACAATATGATA
>CABSKZ010000581.1 GCA_902478395.1 uncultured Eubacteriales bacterium
ACACAGGGGCTCTGCCCCTGGACCCCGTTTGGCGATGTGCGAGGCTATTTTCCATAACCAAATTAAGATGTAAACCAGAACTTTTGGTGGATTTTTGTGAGAAGATAGAATTTTAATATTTACCGCATAAATTGAATATTGTTTTTGCCTGGCAGAGATAGTATAATGTGCATAATGAGAAAAATTTTGCATTGATAAAATTTGCGGGAGGCTGTTATTTATGAACGCGAGAGAACGCTTGAATGCGACATTATCTTTCCAGAACTGCAAGGGAGAAGGCGCGGTGCTGGAGACCTTCCATCCTTGGGATTTGACGGTTCAGCGCTGGCTGGGCGAGGGGCTGCCGGAGGAGTGCAACGCGCACGACACCATAAACAGCGCCAACGAGGACGATTTTAAAGATATTACACAGTATTTTAACGACGGCATTGCCGAGCCGTGCGCCCGGTATGAGGCTTTTTTTGGGTTTGACTCCATGCGGCGGCTGTTTTTGCAGCATCCGTTCAACGTGTTTGAGGAAGAGGTTTTGGAGGAGGCGGCAGATTACCAGCTGGTGCGGCAGAGAAGCGGCGCAGTCGTGAAGCACACCAGCAGCGGGCTGGATCTGCATGTGAAACCGCCGGTCGAAGAAGCGGCGGACTGGGAGGAAATTAAGCGCCGCAGCCAAAAGGTGATGGAGGAATTCTACACCGACGAAAACATCGAAGAAGTCTATGGAAAGTACCGCGAAGGCCATCAGAGGGGGGAATATTCCGTCCGCTTCGCCGTGACGGGCTTCTTCTGGACGCCGCGCGACCTGTTCGGGATTGAAGGGCACATGCTGGCTTTCTACGATTTTCCGGAGCTGATGCACGACATGAACCGGTTTTTGCTGGATATCTACCTGAAATATCTCGATAAAATACTCGACATCGTTCCCGCCGACGTATTTTACATTATGGAGGATTTGTCCGGCGCGAACGGGCCTATGCTGTCGGGGGATCTGTTTGACGAATTTGTCGGCGCGTATTACAAGGAGCTGATTCCGTTCCTGAAGAAAAAGGGCGTCCGCCACGTGTTTGTGGACACGGACGGCGATTTCGAAAAGTTGATTCCGAATTTCATCGAGGCGGGAGTTGAGGGCTTTCTGCCGATGGATGTGAACGCGGGGATGGATATTGTGAAGGTGCGCCAGAAGTTCCCCGATTTGAAGTTTATCGGCGCGTTCAACAAGCTGGAAATTGCAAAGGGCAAAGAAGCGATAGACAAGGAATTTGAACGGTTGATGCCGGTTATCCGCCAGGGCGGTTATATTCCGGGGAGCGACCACCAGGTTGCGCCGTCTACCTCGCTTGCGGATTATCAGTATTATGTTTCCAGATTGAAAGAGGCCATGAAAGAAGCCGGCAGCAGCCGGTAACGGCATTTAGACGGCGTTTAGCCGGTGCGGCCCCAGGCTGGCAGGAGCATTCTGGGGTGCGCACCGGCTTTTTTTGTGCTGTTTTGTTGGTGGTTCCTGTAAAAGGGTTGGTTTGCGGGGACGATTCCTTCCCCGCGCCCCTAGGCCCTCTTTTTCTGTGAAGAAAAAGAGGGAAAAAGTCATACAAGGGGACACCCCTTG
>CABSKZ010000582.1 GCA_902478395.1 uncultured Eubacteriales bacterium
AAACTCCAAGAGCTCGGTATTTTAAACGACGATTTATATGCGGCGTTCCTGTTTGTGCGTGATGGCTGGGAAAAAGACGAAAAAAGAATGCAGCAGTTTGAAAACGCAAAAACAGTTTTAGAGGGTATTTTAAACAATTAGGATGTGTTCATATGGCTGTAACACGTAATTTCACCTCCCTGCCAGAAGCGGAATTGTTTCAACGGTACCGCGAGACGGAATCGGTGCAGCTTCGGGACCAGCTTATTCATCAGTATGACTATATCCCTGAAATTCTCGCGCGGCGGTTTGCCGGCAAGGGAATAGAATATGACGATTTGTATCAGTGTGCTCGCATTGGACTGATGAACGCCATTGAACGGTATGACCCATCGCAGGGAAATAAATTTACGACCTTTGCGACTCCGACAATCGTTGGCGAAATCAAACGATTGTTCCGAGATAAGGGTAATGTCATACGTGTGCCGCGGCGGGTGTATGAAATATTTACCAAGGCAAGCAAAATCCGCAATGCCCATTTGGCCGAAAGCGGTGAGAATATGACGACAGGGGAGTTGGCTTCAGCGCTCGGTGTTCCGGTGGCCCAGCTGGAAAACGCCTTGGAATGGGGCGACAACCATTTTGTACGCTCCCTGGAACAGTTTGTGTATAACGACGGAGAAGATCAAGTCTTTTCAAATTTGGTCGGTATGGAGGATAACCACTTTTTGATGATTGAGGACCGGGATTTAATCGATTCGTTTTTGGAATCTCTGTCTGAAACAGAAAAAAAGTTTGTAAAATATCGCTACTATGATGAGATGACACAGGCAAAAATCGCACGGTTGCTGCATGTCTCCCAGATGAATGTGTCCCGCATGGAACGGAAAATTCTATCTGGTCTCAAAAAGCTGTATTTTGAATCGGTTAACGACTAGTATGATTTATTAATTGATGTTCTTGGGAGGCTATCATCTAACCTCTGTTGCCTTCCGAACTAAGACAGCCCTGAAACGGTGTCAGGGACTATCTCAACTTTTGTACGAACTCCAAAATGGTAGTAGCGGTTCCGTTGAATGGTAGGGGCGTACTTTTTTTAATCGAAAGCTTTTTTAAGGGATTAAGTCCTCGGACTTAATCCCTTTCAATATAAAATTTTCCCTCGCTAGAGGTGCTTTGTCCGCTGTATAAGCTTCACCTTTGGTTTGTTTTGATAGAACATCCCTTATCTGTCAGTTGTAGAGGACTGATTTATGAAGGCAAAGCTGGCTACTTGTTAATACCCCACCACATTGAAATGCTACTCATGTAGATTTTTCAAAAGCAAAATTTTGCCATTTAAATCTCGTTATAATATAGCGTAAAGTTTACGGCATGTCAAGCGCACCCGCTTCAGGCGTCCTTGACATGCCGTAAAAAATTAATGTAATATGCATTTCCAGTCAGGAAAGCAAATTCTCGCTGTTCCTGCTTCAAATTCTTAGTATTAAACCACAAGGGTTCTCACTAAGCCCACCTTTGTTAAGTGTTCTGTTATACCGCATTCGCATTTTACGACGGTAAAATGTGCGGCAGAGCCGCAAGCAAATGACCTGACGCTTGCCGAATGATGATTC
>CABSKZ010000583.1 GCA_902478395.1 uncultured Eubacteriales bacterium
GGACGATATCGGTTATCACGGATTTTTAACAATAGAACGCGAGGTCGGAGATGACCCGGAAAAAGATATCCGTGACGCAGTATCATTTTTAAAAAGGCAGATTGGCTGAGGGGGAGAAAAAATGGCTGACAAATTAAAAGTTGGAATCATAGGGACAGGGAATATTTCAAACGAACACATTAAAAGTTACCTGAATAATCCAAATGTGGAGCTGTATGCTTTTTGCGATATCAACGAGGATCAGTTGCAGAAAATGGGCAGGGAGTATGGCGTGCCCCGTCTGTTTACAGACAAAAAGGATTTGCTTGCACTTGATGAAATTGATATGGTCAGCGTCTGTACCTGGAACAGCGCACACGCGGAATGCAGCATTGCCGCGCTCAACGCCGGGAAACACGTGCTTTGTGAGAAGCCGATGGCAACGACTGTGGCAGATGCGCTGGCAATGAAAGAAGCGGCGGAAAAAAACAAGAAACTGCTGATGATTGGCTTTGTACGCCGGTTTGGAAACGACTGCAATATCCTGAGGGACTTTATCGGCGCCGACTATTTCGGAGAGCTGTACTATGCCAAAGCAACCTATCTGCGCCGCGACGGAAACCCGGGCGGCTGGTTTGGGGATAAATCCCGTTCCGGCGGCGGTCCGCTGATTGACCTTGGCGTCCACGTAATTGATTTGACGCGCTTCCTTCTGGGAAATCCAAAACCGGTTTCGGTATATGGAGCGACGTTCCAGAAGCTGTTCGACCGGAAAAACCTGAAAGGTTCCCAGAAATATACCTCAGTCAGCAAATCGGATGATGACATCTGCGATGTGGAAGACCTCGCGACTGCGCTAATCCGGTTTGAAAACGGAGCGGTGCTTTCTGTGGAAGCTAGCTTCAGCCTGAACATGAAACAGGATACGGGCCGGATTGAGCTGTTCGGCACAAAGGGTGGTGCGAAATTGGAGCCGGAGCTTGAGATGTACACAGAGGTCAACGATTACCTTGCAGATGTAACCCTGAAAGCAGAAACGGCACTTTCCTTCGGCGGGCTTTTCCAAAATGAAATCGACCACTTTGTATCCTGCGTCCGGGATAACCTTCCGTGCCGGGCCCCTGCTGGGGATGGTGTAGAAATCATGAAAATTTTAGAGGCAATTTATGAGTCCGCCCAGACAGGGCACGAGGTGGTATTATGAAAATAGCAGCCAGTTCTTATAGTTTTCGCCAGTTAATGAATGACGGGACGTTAAACCAACTGTCCCTTATCAAGAAGGCGAAGGATATGGGGTTTGATGCGGTTGAATTCGTCGAAATCATGCCGCATGATGGCAGTTCACCGCAGGAATATGCGAAAAAGCTGCGTGAAGAGGCAGAGCGGCAGGAAATGCCGGTTGCAAACTTTACAGTTGGCGCGGACTTAGGAAATGGGGGAGAGCAGGGGGATGTCGGCGCGGAAATCGAGCGGGTAAAGGGACTTGTTGACCTTGCCGCGATTCTGGGCGTGGGCAGTATGCGTCACGATGCCGCGTATGCGCTCGGCAGCTACCGCTCCTTCGGTCAGATGCTGCCGGATTTGGCAAAACGCATTCGGGAAATAACAGAATAT
>CABSKZ010000584.1 GCA_902478395.1 uncultured Eubacteriales bacterium
TTATTGTGGTAGCCGGGGATAGCCCGGTTGAATATGCTTCCTGTCTACGCATTTAGGGCGGTAAAAGTCCAGCTATTTCAAGGCTTTTTCGGCATGGTCGGCAGACAGGCGGGACAGATTATCCAATCCCCGCCAGAACACACTTCTAAATGCGTAGGAAACAACCCATGAGAAAGCGCCGGACGCGGCGGCCTGCTGGCCCTGCGCCCGGCGTTTTCTCATAGGCTGTCCTTTAGGATGGCCCGGATCAGCTTGTTTTGCAAGCGGTGTTTCATGTACTCGTCCACCCGCACATGAGGCGTTCCGTCCAGCTCGTAGAGCGTCCGGGTACACAACTTATTCATGTAGCCGTCATAGTACCGCAAGATACGCTCCATTGCCAGCGGATCACCGGCGCGGGCGTCAGCAAAGACTGACAGGGGCAGAAGCACCCTGCCGTGAAATGTGGGCTGCTTCATGTCTGTTTTCTCCCTCCGTCGTCCTCCAATCTTTGCCGCAATTCTTTCAAAGTCTTTGTACGGTGACGCTGGACGGCGCTTTTTGACATTCCAACAAGGCCGCCGATCTCACCGTCCGCCATAGCTGCTACACAGTGTAGAATTAAAATCTGCTGCTCCGGCTCCGGCAGGCTGGCAAAGGCTCCGGCCACCAGCTCGTCCCGGATATGTAGATCATAGCCAAAGGCCGAGAATGTAAAGCTGTCGCTGGGGTATTCGTCCAGCGTACAGAGCTTGTCCATTTCCGCCTGCGGTAAGGTGTCCAGCGGCTTTTCCCTGTCACGGCGGCGGGCCAGCTCCGACAGGTAGGTGATGGCCTCGTTGCGAAGAACAGTCTTGCAGAAAGCATCCAGCCGGTTCCGTTCCACATAGTCAAAGGTGTATTCGTTCATCTTCTCACCCCCGATCTGCGGGAGAGCGAGAAGATAAAGCTGCTTATTCCACTCCTTTCACTGGCAGCAATGTGGCGGCTCCGGCCCGCACCGGGGAACCGCAGAAAACAACAAATTTCGCCCGGCAGGTCGCAGACCCACCGGGCGGAAATGGAAGCGATATACAGTTGATTTACATGGTATAATACATATTGGCAGGCGCTTTTCCCCGTAGATGGGGACGGACTTTTTTTGATAGCGCATACCCCGTTGTATTCTGTCGAAACGCTCTTTGCTTCATGGCGGCTCCCTCCGTGGGCCGCCGATCCTGCCAACGTCAGGGTGTTGTTCTTTGTAATGGCATAGAATACGGCGGCCTTGATTTATTCAAAGCCGCCATGCTTTAGTCAGGCGCAGGAAAAGGGCTGCTGTACGACGGCTTTTTTTCTTTGCCGTCGTCCGGCAGAAATTGGGGTATCTTTATTTTGATATTATTTTAAGGCCCAATTCTCGCAGAAATCTCGCAGGAAAACAGGTTTTGACAAAATTCACCCCTTGAAATCTCACAAGTTTGTGACATTTCAAAATTTCCGAATGATAGCTTGTCGTTCCTGTCTGCAAAGGATAAGATAAAAGAAATTCCAAAAAAGCACTTCATCGTGAGGTTTCTGTGACATTTGATTGGTACACTATAAAGAAAAGGATGTGAG
>CABSKZ010000585.1 GCA_902478395.1 uncultured Eubacteriales bacterium
ACGAGATCTAGTACGGTCTCGTGGGCTCGGAGATGTGTATAAGAGACAGTACATGTCCTCCTTGACGTCCAGAACCACATCGGAACTTCCCACCTTCAGCACCAGTTGCGCGGTATTTGTCCCGGATTCCTTCGCATTGAAGCTGATAATCTCCTCTTCTCCATCCGCAACCAAGTCGCGGTCTAAAGACTGGAACAGGAAGCAGTAAAAACCGCCCTTGATACTGCCCGTCACGTTGTAGCTATACCACTGCGGCGTAGCGGAAACGGAGTAGACCCCGATAACCGGCGTTTCGCACGGGATAATTCTGTTCCGCAGCACCAGCGCCAGCGCGGACGACCGCGTCAATGATACTGGATATTTGGGGTCCCGCTTTTTATAGTAATTAAACAATACTTCCCTGGCGGTTTCCAAATCTCCTTCTTTTACGTATTGCTCAACAAAGCCCATTTCGTTGTTATATGCATAATTAAACTTGGGGCTCACTTCCCACTCCTGTGTTTCCGAATTCCACCGCCCGAAGAATTCTTCATCGCTCATGCGGTTTCCGTCGGTATAGCCGAATTCTGAAACCGCATGAACACCCATGGACGGCAGGCACAGCAACGAACCGGCCATACAGACGCAGAGCAGAACGCAAAGCAGTTTGGTTTTTAAATCTATCTGTTGCTTCATCAAAACGCATCCCTCCGTAACAATAATTAAACCTCCGCAATGCGGAAAAGAATGACAACAGCCTGGGCACGGCTGGCGGTATCGAACGGACGGAAGGTATTGTCCTCGAACCCGCTGACCGCGTTCAGCCGCAGCATTGTGCCTACCGCTTCCGCCGCATACGGCGGGATTTCCTCCCAGTCGTCAAACGCAGTCACACTTCCCTCCGGCAGTTCGCCTTTCAGCGCCAGCGCGTTGCAGACCATCACCGACAGATCCGCCCGGCTGATATATGCCTCCGCCCCGAACCGGCCGTCGCCAGTGCCCTGCACCAGCCCCAGCTCATACGCCTTCGCCACATAGGGATACGCCCATGAATCCGCCGGAACATCCGCAAACTCCGCTGATGCGCCGCCGGTTTCAATGCCGAACGCCTCCATTAAAAGCTTCAGAAATTCTGCCCGCGTGATGCCGCGGCCCGGCTCAAAAATGCCCTCCCCGGTGCCGCTCACGATTCCCTTTGCCGCGAACGTTTCAATGGCCTCCTTCGCCCAGCCGTATGCGCCGATATCTGTAAAGCCCGCTGTTTCCGGCGGATTCACGGGTTCTGGTTCCGCGCTTGGCACCGCAGGCGTGTATCCGCCGCTGCTTCCGGAGCCGCCGCCTATCGCGCCCGAACCGCTCGGCCGGGACGCGCTTCCGGCGCTTTTCGCCAGGACCGTGCACCTTCTTGCGGTTGTCTCCACCGCTTCGCCTTTCGTGACGGTAAACGTCAGGGTTACCGTCTTGTCGCTGCTCTGGCGGGTCACCTTGCCAGTATTTGTCAGCACATCTGGTTGGTCGGACACGCACCGGATTGCAGAACCGTTCGCACCAATCTCTGGTATTTCTATGTCTGCGCTCGTGCTTTCTGGTAT
>CABSKZ010000586.1 GCA_902478395.1 uncultured Eubacteriales bacterium
CAGATGTGTATAAGAGACAGAGACGACGCTTGTCAATCTTCTGATGCGTTTTTATGAAATTCAAGGCGGTGCGATTCAGATTGACGGTGTGCCGTCTACCGAGTTCACAAGGGATTACCTGCGCAGTATGTTCGGAATGGTTCTGCAGGATACATGGCTGTTTTCAGGCACTATCCGCGAGAACCTGGCTTACGGCCATGATGGCGCTACAGAAGAAGAAATCGTAGACGCAGCGAAGGCAGCGCATGCGCATGGGTTCATTAAGTCGCTTCCGGGCGGATATGATTTTATGTTGAATGAGGATGCGTCAAATATTTCGCAGGGCCAGAAACAGCTTCTTACAATCGCCCGTGCATTTTTGAAAGACCCAGACATCCTGATTCTGGACGAGGCGACCAGCTCCGTCGATACCCGTACGGAGGTGTTGATACAAAAAGCAATGGAAAATCTAATGAAGAACCGTACAAGCTTTGTTATTGCACACCGGCTGTCCACCATACGGGATGCGGATAAAATTTTAGTCATGAGAGATGGCGCCATTATCGAACAGGGAAATCATAAATCGCTGATGGCACAGAACGGATTTTATGCGAATTTGTATAATTCCCAGTTCGCCCAAAATAATGCTTCGTAAATCATACTCAATTTCAAACAAAGAATCCTCTGGCAAAATCTGCCGGAGGATTCTTTGCGTTTGGAATATCCATTCCCAGATTAGCTTTCAGATCACAAAACGTTCCACCCAATTATTTAATGAATATTATGGTTTCATACAGCCGGCCAATCTATATTGCTTTCAATTTGTCGTATATTCTTCCGGATTTTCCCGCAACGCCGGAAAGGAAAAACGCGTTGATGAGACGAATTTTTGGACTAGTTTTTGAAGGATACATACAGAACAGGATAGAATGCAGACTATTCTATTCTTTGATTTTGTATCATGAACTAATAAAATGAATGGGTATTGACGGAAAATGCGCGGCCGCATAACACAAATTGACCGCTTTTATAAGAAACTGTATATTGAAAACGCAAAATCGATATCATATAATAAACTTACAGATTCATTTAAGCTGCATAGCGTAGCGATGAAAATAATAGGAGGGGACATAAATTGAAGAAGGCAAAAAAAATAATGTGTCTGGCCTTGTCTTTGGCGGTAGCCGGTTCAGTGCTGGCTGGCTGCGGGAACAAAGGCGGAGATACCGGACCAAACGGAAATCCAAAAATAAAATATTGGGCGCCGTTTTACACACACTACTCAAAATCAGGCACCAGTATGGGAGATGCGACATTCTTTAAAGAATTGCAGAAAAGGGTAGGGGTGGACATTGAGTTCATTCATCCGGCAGCTGGCCAGGAGGGCGAGAGCTTTAACCTGATGACGGCATCTGGTGACTTGCCTGACGTAATTGAGTACAGCTTTTTGGGCTACAAGGGCGGTCCGGAAAAAGCCATTGCGGACAAGGTCATCATAGACTTGTCACCATACATGGAAGAAAAGGCGCCGAACCTGACAAACCAGCTTAAGACACACCCGGAATGGGATAA
>CABSKZ010000587.1 GCA_902478395.1 uncultured Eubacteriales bacterium
TGTTAATAGATGTATTGACGTATTTGGTATGGACGAAAAAGTTCATTTAGTTAAGAAAAGACATATGAAAAAAATCAATAACGCAGTTAAAAATCCTTCTAAAAAAGAACGAAAAAGAAATCTGCATGATGTAACAGCGAAGTACAGTAGTTTTTAGATGTATCTTTTTTATGTCAAAAATAGCGAGAATGGTTGTGCCATTCCCGCTATTTATTTTACAAATATAAAACAAATCCGAACGCTTCACCAATCGGAAAGATTGATAAGGTGTTCGGATTATTTGTGTTTGGCAGGGGCAGTAGGATTTGAACCCACGACACACGGTTTTGGAGACCGTTGCTCTACCAGCTGAACTATACCCCTATACTTTAACTACGGATTATTATACACACAAAAGGAGAATTTGTCAATAGATTTTCTAACTTTTTTCAAGAAAAAGCACTGCCGGGCATAGACTTTATCCAGCAGATTTAGTATAATAGGATATTGAAAGCAAGATTATAGGAAAAACGCATTGGAGGAGACAGAATGAAGTACGTAGTATTTCTGGGCGACGGCATGGCAGATTATCCGCTGGATACTCTTGATGGGAAAACGCCGTTGGAGGCCGCGCATAAGCCCAATATGGATAAAATTGCAAAAAACGGAATTCTTGGCCTCGTCAAAACGGTGGACGACAGCCTGTCACCCGGCAGTGATGTGGCAAACTTAAGCGTACTTGGGTACGACCCAAAACGCTACTATACGGGCCGTTCCCCACTTGAGGCGCTTTCTATCGGTGTTCCCCTTTCAGAAACAGATGTGACCTTCCGTGCAAACGTTGTCACGCTTTCCGGCGAAGGGCTATACGAGAACAAAATTATGGAGGACTACAGCTCCGGAGAAATCACAACAGAAGAGTCAGGGGAACTAATAGCCTATCTGCAAAAGCACCTGAATTTTGATAACATTGCCTTTCATAAAGGCATCAGCTACCGGCATCTAATGGTTTGGGCAGGCGGCTCAACCGATGTCCGCCTGACGCCGCCGCACGACATCTCCGACCGGTGTATTACGGAATATCTTCCGGACGGAGCAGGCGCCGAGACGATTCTTGAAATTATGAAGCAGAGTTATGAACTTCTAAAAGACCATCCGGTCAATCTGGAACGGATCAAACGCGGCCAGAACCCCGCCAATTCGCTGTGGATCTGGGGAGAGGGGAAAAAACCTGCTCTGGATGCTTTTTATGAAAAATTTTCTGTTCATGCCAGCATGATTTCCGCCGTCGATTTGCTCAAAGGCATCGGCAAAGGCTCTGGTATGCGCGTCATTGAGGTTGAAGGGGCGACTGGAAACATTGATACCAATTTTGAAGGCAAAGCCCAGGCTGCTATCTCTGAACTGAAAAACGGTCAAGATTTTATTTATATCCATGTAGAGGCACCGGATGAATGCGGGCACCATGGGGATACGGAGGGAAAAATCCGTTCCATCGAGTTGATTGACGAAAAGATTGTCGGGCCGGTGCTTGCTTGGCTGGAAGGATGCGGAGAGCCGTTCCGTGTG
>CABSKZ010000588.1 GCA_902478395.1 uncultured Eubacteriales bacterium
CCCAGGTACCTTGGGCTTTTGATACAAACAACAAGAAAGGTGGAAAAAGGTTCGCGTGGAAATTTCTTTTGCCGGAAAATTAACATATTTCTTTGGCCCGGCGGAAAGAAAAACGGTGAGCGCTCTGCCCTATTATCAGGGAGTTTGCTCACCGTTTATTATTTACAGATATTTATTTGAAAAATCCGTTTATTAAAACAGAGGTTTTAGTAGATCCGGTATTTCTACCTTATCAAGTTCCAGTTCAGTTACCCGTTGTTTACCCAATTGAGTCAGATGGAAATACATCTGTCTCCGGTCTTCACTTCCGAGTGATCGGACGATTAGTCCTTTTTCTTCCAGTATCCGCAGCATTTTGGATGTGTGTGAGGGGCTTAGTTCGGTTTGTTTAGACAGGTTGGTAGCCGTCACTTTGTCCGAAGCCTCTTTAAGGGCACACAATATCATTGCTTCATTAAGCGTTATCTGGTACATTTTTTCAAATGCTGTTTCAAAGTTTCCCATTGCTTTGAATACATCACGCATTGCACATATTGTTTTCATACCTTATTTAAATATTTCATTTGTTCATTTTTTAAATAAATAGATTAACGTTTGCGTTATCCGCCCGTTCCATATACGTTGCTACGCCGCCAATGGTCACCTCGTCCAGGAGTTCTTCTTGTTTGACTCCCATCACGTCCATTGACATCTGGCAAGCAATAAATTCCACACCGTTTTCCAGCGCTTGCTGGCGCAGGGATTCCAGTGAATCAATCCCTTTTTTGTTCATGATATACCGCATCATTTTTCCGCCTATTCCGCCCATACTCATCTTAGAAAGTTTCAGCTTTTTAGAGCTGGAAGGCAGCATCATGCCAAACATTTTTCCGAAAATATCCTTTTCGGTTTCCGGTTTGTGCAACTTCTTGATGACGTTCAGTCCCCAGAACGTAAAGAAGATGGTGACTTTCTGCCCCGTAGCTGCTGCGCCGTTTGCTAGTACAAAAGTGGCCAAAGCTTTATCCAAATCATCACTAAACATGATAAAGGTTTTTCCTTTGCCCTCACATGAAGTAACAATATTGCACGATTTTGGTTCTCCTTTTTCTATGACAACAACAGATTTTCCTCCGGAGCTGTCTTTCGAAATCAGTTGATTGCCCGTTGAACTGCACCATGCGGCGGCGTCACGCGGAAATCCCGGATCGGTTGAGGTGATTTCCACCCGTTCGCCTGAAGCCAGTGTATCCATTGTTTTTTTCATTTTCAAAATCGGGCCGGGACATTGTAACCCGCAGGCGTCTACCCGAACTGTTTTAGCGGGGGTTGCAAGGGCATCGGCGGTGACGGCAGCCGTGGCAGTAACCGTGGTATCCGAAACCTTAGCAACCGCAGGTTGCCCAACTTGGGGACTACCTCCCTGTTGTTCGGGTGATTCGTCTATTTCATTTCCATTTTCTTCGCGTATGATAATCGGAGCAGTGGCGGCTCGATAAGTCTTCAGTCCTCCCGAGAGATTACGCACCTTGTCAAATTCATGTTGAGTCAATATCCGGTAGGCAAGAT
>CABSKZ010000589.1 GCA_902478395.1 uncultured Eubacteriales bacterium
CGCCGCCGAACAGCATATTTTTAATTCCTGGAACAGATTTGATTTCCATCGTACAGCTATCCGTCATGGCTGCCATATAACCAGTATCAATGACCATAGACTGGCCGTCTGCTAAATCGTACTCTACAACATGCCCGTCAATTTCTACAAACGCGGTGCCGTTGCCAGAAAGCTTCTGCATAATAAAACCTTCTCCGCCAAACAGACCTGCGCCGAACTTTTTCTGGAAGAATACCGACAATTCTACACCGGTTTCGCTTGCGAGAAAAGACGATTTCTGAACAATTAGATTTTTACCGGGCGCAATATCAAATGCCATGATGCTGCCAGGAAAACTGGAAGCAAATGCAATCGTTCCCGGCCCACCCTCTGCGGTGTAACGGTTCTGAAACAGCGCTTCGCCTGCAAACATGCGGCCAAGCGCTTTTCCGACACCGCCGTTCGAGGTGGTTTCCATTTTCATGTTCGGCGTCATCCAGCTCATGGAGCCACGTTCGGTAATCATAGTTTCTCCGCCGGCTAAAGTACATTCAACTACGGGAAGAGTATCACCCAAAATTTTATATTGCATCCTAAATCCCCCTTTTTAATTTCGTATTTAGAATATCATTTTTTTGTTATTTTTGCAACCTTTTTTTCTACTCTGCATAGAAAAGAAAAAATTTTCATTAGAGGTAGTGTGGAGGAGTTCTGAATGAAAGTCATACCAACTGTTTGATGGTTTGCCTAATCCTTTTATGGCATTTATTGTTGAACTGAAAACTATCCGAACAGTCTGATATTTGCAAGCGGTCTCAATCTACCACGCAAGCAGTTGCTATCCGTTACACAAAAAAGGCGGTACAGGAAACTGTACCGCCTTCAGATTCTATTTTGTTTTCAAGTTATCTGACAATTCTTCTCGCAGCATAATAGCAATTGTTGTAATAACCAGTATTAATGCTGGTGTATTTTACTACATCGCCCGTCTGCGGGGAATGAATCATCATACCATCACCGGCATAAATGCCGACGTGGTGAACGGTAGAACTGCCGGCGCGTTTGAACATCACCAAATCGCCAGGTTGCAATTCGCTTTTGCTGACCGCGACACCGTTGGAAAGCTGGGCGTGCGCCGTTCTGTTAATAGAATATCCGAGCTGTTTATAAACATAAGAAGTAAATCCTGAGCAGTCAAATCCACTTGGGCTGGAACCACCGTACACGTAAGGTGTGCCGAGATAGCGCTTCGCCATCTGCACAACGCGGTTACCTGCGCTGCTGTTCCCCCTTGCGGCTACGTCTTCCGGCCGAACGCTCACATAATCAGCGCTTATGTAAGCGGTATTGCCGTTTCCAGTTCCGATTTTAAACCAGTTGCCTTCTCTTGCGAAAACGTCAAGTGTAACGCCATACCATACCTGAGACTCAATGTCATACTCTGTGCCGGGACCAGTTCTCACATTTACGGTGTCTCCCACAACGATTCCAACACATGGGAAAGATTCAGCGCTGGCGGTAAAAGCGGCAAGTTGCAGACACATTATCATGGACACGGCCAGCAG
>CABSKZ010000590.1 GCA_902478395.1 uncultured Eubacteriales bacterium
AAAAAGAAATCTACACAAGGGCTTTATACTTTCACTCTACGGCAGTTGCAGGAAAATATAGTAAATAAATTCGTATCCATTTCCGTTGCTTCTCTTTTGATGATGCTGACGATTATGTTGATCGCGGATGGCTCTGTCCGTATTATGTCATCCAGCGACCAACTGACACGGGGGGCCTCTGTTTATGACTTTACTATATCCGGTGAAGATCAGACAGTGGAGCAATATTTAACATCTGAAAAAATGGCCCCCTATGTTTCTCATGTAAACCGTATGGAAACGGGGGTTATGAAACGGCCAGACGGTGGACTAAGCTCTTATATGGATTGGTCACTGCTTCGCAAGGAGATTGTTCATGCTCTGCCAAGTAACGTGGAAGATCCGGCCACACAAGGCGCTGTCAGCTATGAGATTGACGCCGATAATCCGGCAGCCCTTAATCTATTAGCGTTGATTGATACGAGTGGATCAGCCCCTTACCTTCTGCGGGCTTCTTCTTATAATCAGCTTTTGGAGGCTTCGGGGGAAGATACTTTAACATTAAACGATAACGAGGCTATTTTGTATCTCAATCCAGATTTCTTCGGGAGTGCGCAAGCAGAGGCGGAAAAATTGTTGAACCAAATAATCGGTGCCTCACAAGAAAAGCCCCTCATCTATATTGATGGGCAGGAATTTACTCTGGTTCCCTCTGTGCCGATGAAAGGATTGACTGCGGATAGAAACATTCGTATTTTTACTGCGCTCATTGTATCTGATAATGTATTTGAAAGCTATATAAACCCAGATAGCATTACGGTATCATGGAATTTTTGTATTCCGAAAGATCGAGTTGAAGCAGATGGTTTAATGGCGTCGATTATGGAAGTAAACGATATTTTGCGGCCATCTGGTTTAGTCTTTGAAAGCTACCTAAATAATTTCGGGCGGCAGCTCTTTTATATCGTGTCCAGTAGTTATACTACCCTGTATATGGGCTTTATGCTTTTGATTATTGCTTGTGCATTACTCGCGTTACAATTTTTGACGCAAATGCAGGCAACAAAAGCAAGGTATCTCACGCTTTCACTTCTGGGGGCAAGGCGTGAACAAATGAAAAAGTCAATGCACAGGCAAGTGCTATACTATTTTCTTTTACCTCTGGGGCTGGCTTGTGTTAGCGGCACTGTTGGCCTTTACGTTATGCAGAAATACCTTTCCCCTTCGGTGGCGAGCGATGCTCCGTTTTATTTATTGGCAGGCATCATGGCTGGAATTGTCATTTTGATATTGGCAGTGTACGCTATTGCGGTTGCCAGAACCGCAGACCGGGAAATTGCAAAACTAAACTGGAAGCCCAACTCTTGATGGGAGATAAAATGAAAGAAAGGAGGCGGTCATATTGGCACAAATTGTTGTTGTAGAAGATGATTTATATATGCGAGAGGAACTAATTGACCTTTTGAGTAAATCCGGTTACGATACATTTCCTATATCGGAATTTGAGGACGTTGTTTCCCAAATTCAGGCTATTGCGCCGGATCTCATATTGCTGGACATCAATC
>CABSKZ010000591.1 GCA_902478395.1 uncultured Eubacteriales bacterium
AATGTCAAGTGTGCTTTCCGTAATTTCGAAAAATAAAATGGCTTTCGCTGTTTTTAGCGAAAGCCATTTAAAATTAACTGATTTCCCGTTCGATTTCCCCGATAAGCCCTTTTAAAATATTTAAGTCCTCAGCGATACGTTCCTCCTGCACCTCCAACTTTGAACTGCGGCTCAGGTACAGGTTTAAAAGTCCTGCTTTCCGATAAAGTAAGCTGATATTTCTTGAAATGCCGTCGAAATTTTCCATTTGCACCCTCCCTATATGATTACATTTCTTCTGAAATTCTTGCGGCAAGAACGGTCATATCATCGTGTACCATTCCGCCGGAATGTTTGATGGCTTCTTTTAAAATCGTGTCGGCCAGCGCCTGAGCGGATGTTCCGTGGAATTCTGCGATAATATCGGCCAGGGAAGGAGATTCCCCGCTGTCGAGGATATCCGTAATCCCGTCTGTGACCAGCACGACGAAGTCTCCGCTTTTGGCGTATTGCAGTTCACAATCGGCTTCAATATGCTCCACAACACCAGCCGGAAGTGAACAGCACCGCACAGGGCTGACCTCGCCGCCGCTTTTTACAAAGGAGGTCGCCGCGCCGATTTTAATGAATTCCAGCGCGCCTGAGTATAGGTTGACGAGGCACATGTCTACGGTTGCGAAGGTCTCTCGGTCCGTGTTGACCATGAGGACGCTGTTGATTAAGCGGATGGCGGTTTCTTTATCGAAACCGGCGTTCATAAGGCGCTTAATCAGCTCGATCGTAATGCCGCTTTGTACATTTGCCCGGCTGCCGCTCCCCATCCCGTCGGACAGTGCGAGGATATATTTCCCATCAGCCAGTGGCTGGAAGGTGTGGTTATCTCCGCTCTGCGTTTCCCTTTCCCGCGCAATTTTGGCGATGCCGGCGTCTACCGCGAAGCGCGTCTGCTCCCGGAAGGTTAGATGGCACACCGTGTCCGAGCACTGCCGCCCGGCACGAAGCATGGGGACGCCGAGCACCTCGCTGACAACCGAGGCCATGGTGGTGGAGCAAACAAGCGTGCTCCCGCAGCTGGGCTTATCCATGGTTACTTCGAAACCGTCGGCGCCGGAAACAGACACGTTGTCTACCGAGATACCCTTGCGGTCCAGCGCCGCCATGATTTTTTTCTCAAGGGCAATATCCTGTTCATAGTCTGTGTTCAACTGCTTTTTGATATTGTTTAAGATAGAAGATATATTGCGGAACTGCTCCGCGACGAGATTGCGGGATTCCAGAACCTTTCCGGACCACATGAGGTTAACTTTATACACCTCATAGTTTTTATTCAATATACTCAGAAACTCGTCGAGGTTCACACACTGTTCACGGAACCGGTGTGGTGCGTCGATATCCGCTGCGTAACCGCGCTCCTGCATAAAAGGAAACATTTTATGCAGCATGTCTACGGTGTCGTTATAGTTTTTGTTCCAGCAGAATTTGCACATGGAACAGGTTTTGCAGACCTTATCTGCGGTTTTGTCGAATACGAGATTGACATCTTTTATATCGGTATTGATG
>CABSKZ010000592.1 GCA_902478395.1 uncultured Eubacteriales bacterium
CGAATCCCAGCGCGGATATTTCTGTTCCCATGCTGCCAAATTTCCTGTACTGCATAAAAACTCCTCCGTTTTACAATTTTGCCTGTTGTAAACGTATATATGCTTCCTGCAAAGAATCCGTGTCCAACACACGGCTCTCCATTGGGCAAAGCCCTGTTCCTGACCGGTTTTTAATGCGGTCTGTCAGGATGTCATATGAAACGGCCACCTTGTATGTCTCAAATATTTGTCTGGCAGGTTCGCTTAGCACTTTCGCATGCACCGTCTTTGCTCCGCCAAGGACAAACAGCATCGCTGCGGCCTTTCCAATTACTTTATCGGCGACGCTTGCTTCGGCGAAAAATCGATTATCCTGCTGCAGCCAGTCCAGAAGCGGTTTTACACCCCGTTCTAACGAAACAGTCTCCTTCCCGTTTCTGACTACCACGCAGGAAAAGCTGCCTTCTGCAAGCCTCATTTTTGCTTGTTCCAAATCAGTCATGCAGATGTCCCGCCTTCCGTATGAAATGTATCGTTGGGGGAATCAGCACCAATTGGATCACAATCCCCGGAATCCCTGTCACGATTGCGGTCCAGACTGAAATGACGGGCGGAACATTTAAATGAAACAATCCCATCGCAGCCAGCAGGCAGAGCGCATTGACCAGACGGCCTGCAGCCTGCGCAATCAGCAGCGAAAGATATAAATTGCACCGCCCGGAAAGCAAACCGGAAACAATTCCATAGGCAGCCAGCTCAAAAAGCATGAACGGAAGCTTTGCCGCAGGCGGCATTCCGGTTGCGGCAAAGCTGAGCAGCGGAGTAAGAATTCCTATGATTCCGCCCGGAAGCGGCCCAAGCAGCAATCCTGCGATTAAAACAGGAATGTGCATTGGCAGAAATATTCCGCCGGAAGCTTGCCCGCCGACTAAATGAAATACCTGCGGCAGCAGGACGCCAATGGCGATGAGCAGACCGCTGTAAGATAAAACTCTGATATTCATTTTCTGATTGATTCTGTTCATCCCCATTCCTCCTGAATCAGTATGGGACTCATTGTGAAGCAAAAATCGACAGTTTTTTCGTTCAACTGATAGCATTCCTTCAGTTTTGGTCCGCAGCGGTTGGAACCAACGCCGCCCACTTTATAATCTATCCGGAGGTATACCTCTTTCTGCGGTACTAAATCACGGAAATACCGTGCATTTTCAATGTCCTCCGCCTTATAGTGGCAAGTTTTGAACGCAAATGTACCATCCGTTTCAAAAACGATGCCCCGGCCGAGACAGCCGGAAAGCTTTAGCATTTTTACATCGCGGTGGTTACCGCTTTCCTGCGGTTTTATATAATCGACATACTGTTCCGTCACCGATGAACGATACAGTCCCAGGCGGGACCCGGCATCAAAATCGATATAGTTTTCCCCCGGGCCCATTCCATAATACATCATCTGCTCAAATTCCTCAGGCAAAACCATTTCAAAACCAAAACGGGGCAGATGCGGCACTTCCTCCCGAATATCCGCATGGGTATTTACCT
>CABSKZ010000593.1 GCA_902478395.1 uncultured Eubacteriales bacterium
AGCGTGTTTCGCTATGTTGAGGATCTGTATGTAAAAATCTCCATGGAAAATTCTCAATACGAAAGCTTATTTTCAAGCCGGACCAATATTAACGACGCTGTGGTGGTGAATTCGATTTACCGTACACTCAATGATATTAAGTCAGCAAATATTGATGTGATTGATGATATTCATTTGTATTACATCAAAGATAACACCGCCATCTCCACAAAATACGGCGTCAAATATCTGGGTGACCCAAATTCCGCCCGGTTTATCAATACAGACTGGATTGAGGCCGCACGCAACTTAAACAGCGCTTCAGGCTGGATTGGCAGGGACGTGCGTTCTGGAAATGCGGTCGATACATATTTCACCCTTGTTAAAATCTATCCATATGGGGCCACCGCATCACAACGGAGAATGTATGTTGCCTTCGACGTAAATGCCGCCGTATTGAGCAACCTCATCTCCCAGACACAGCAAACCAAACTGACCAGCACCCTAATTACGGACCAAAATAATCATATTATTGCATATAACCTCGACAAAAACGAATTTAACAATATCGATGCTTTTACAGAACTGCTGGAAAACGTTAATTTTTCAGACACAAGCGGAAATTTCAGGTATACAATCGCCAATCATGACAGTGTCGTTTCCTATGAAACAATGAACCGCAGTAAATGGCATATCATTACTGTGAATTCGATGGCGCACCTTTCAGAATCCTTTTCCAATGTCCAGATAGCTCTTTTCATCATCTGTATGGGCATCATACTGATTGGGATTATTCTTTCCGTTTTTTTCTCCCGCAATCTGTACAGTCCAATCCGTTCCGTCGTTTCCGTAATCCGCGGAGCCATAGGAGAAAACATTGGAAGCATCGAAAACGAATACCAGTTTATCAACCGCTCTATTGATAAACTAAAGGATAAGGCAGACAAGCTGGAATACCTCTCCTCAAAAAACGAGCCATTTTTAAAACATAACCTTGTAACCGGCGCATTGAACAATTCCACCGGGACGAATTATGATTTTATGGAATATTCTAATCTGCTCGGAATTGATTTTGCTTTTCCGGGATATTACGCCGCGATACTCCGCTTTGATGAAACCATTTATGATAATTTGAACATTGAAAACAAAGAACTTGTCCGTTTTGACGCCATTTCTTTCATTGAAAAATTTAGTAATGGGGATATGGTCTGGCTTGCGGCATATATGACCTATAGCAGCATCGGCATTCTAATTAATTCGGAGTTTTATCAGACCGACAAAATCGTCAGCTGCTTGGAGATTTTAGTCCACTACCTGAATTCCAATTACCATCTTTCCTGTGCCGCGGCTTTGGGTACAGCGGCACACTCTCCCGCGCTGCATCCATCCTATAAAAACGCCCTCACCGCGGCAAAATATCAATATTTTTTACCGCAATGCAGTGTGATTACTTATGAAATGATAGAACTGCGGGATCTGAGTAACAAACATTTGCCGGAGGCCTATCTCAAAGACTTTTCACAGGCTCTTGCCAGCGG
>CABSKZ010000594.1 GCA_902478395.1 uncultured Eubacteriales bacterium
TGGTACACCTGGAGCCATGAGGCGGAACAATGCAGGACAATTTTGAATACACATTGGAATTTAGAAAGCCGCTCCCAAATCAATTGGGAGCGGCTTTGTGTAACAGTTTCCATAACAGAAGGAGCAGACGAAAGCTTATGCGGTATTACAGCCCCGACGAGAACTCATCAATCAAATAGCCGCCATCCAGCTGTTCCCGCAATATCATGTAAAATGACAACTCCGGCAAATTTCCAAATACCGCATTCGGCGAGGCTTTTATCTCTGCTGTTACCTCCGCTATAACAGTATCCTCCAGCCCCGTGACTCCGGTCTCGAACCGCAGTGTGAGAAGTTCTGCGCGTTCCATGCCGAAAACATAGGAATCGCCGAAGAAGTTTTCCACACAATCTGCGGTGCAGTACTGTTTCATTCTCTCAAAGTCGGAGACGCGGAAGCTTTCAAAAAAACGGTTGACCGTATTAGATGGCGTTTTCTCATAATTGTCAATCTGATAGGACTGTGTCCCTTCCAGCGGATGTATGCTGCCTGCTTCGTCCTTCCATTCAACGGTTCCTGCTTCTGCGCGTGGAATGCTCATTCCCTGAACAATTTCTCCGTTCTTATCATATACGGTGTAAGAAAGCCCCGTGAACAGGCGGCGGCTGTCCGTATTGACGATTTTAATGAAATCGAATGGAATATAGGTGACGCCGTTTTTCAATTTCGGCACATGTTCCATTTCCTTCACTGAGGAGACGTCCGGATTTTGCAAAACCTGTGTGCTGCCAATTTCAAGCTTATAATAATAGAGCAGCGCAATCACTTTATTGCCAGCCTCTTCTGGTGTAGCACCGGTTATGTAGGCCTCCGTTGAGTCGGCCAAAACCAGGGAAATTTTACCGTCCTCCCAGGCAATGCTGCTTTCTTCCCGTTGCATAATGCCAAACTTTTCGGTTATTTCCCGGAGCGGGAAATATACGGTCCCATTTTCCACATATGGCTGATTTACAAATTCTAATTTTTCTTTTCCGTTAAAAACCGCTACGGAATATTCATCATATGCCGCATTTTGTAAAATACCGCTCGCAAATACACTCACGGACAGAATGACAAACGCCAGCAAGACGCTGCAAACAGAAACACATGCTTTTATTTTTCCGGCTTTTTGAATCATTTGAAACCGTTTTTCAATTATTTTTCCCTGCGGACACATCGCTGTTGTATAGTATGTTTTATACACTTGCTTTTCCTCCTTTTTGCACAGATGCCAAACGGATAATCGTGTTCATATATTCCTTTTTTCCATCCTCGTTCAAATGCTGTGTCACGGACAAATCGCAGGAGATTTCACATTCCTCATTGATTTGCTTCGTCACTAGATACATCAAAGGATTGAACCAATGTACGGCGTTAACCAGCATCGCGAACCATTTGTACCATAAATCCCGCCGTTTGAGATGCGTCAGCTCATGGCATAAAATATAGTGCAGTTCTTTTGTATCCAGCTTTTTGGCGGGCAGCAAAAGCAC
>CABSKZ010000595.1 GCA_902478395.1 uncultured Eubacteriales bacterium
CTACCATAGGGGGCCTCTTTTTTCTATTGTCCTTTTTTACTGGACTTGTTCACTGTGCGTCCTTTTCCTTACTTATATAGAATCGTATTAAATCTCTTTCCAGTTCCGTACGTTTCTTCAACATACTTCAGTGTCTGCCACAGCATTTCTGCCGCCTGCGCTTTGGTGATGGAGGAATAGGGGCGGAAGGTATTATCGTCAAAACCACGGATGATTCCGTAGCCTTCCATGTTTTTCAGTGCCTGGATACCCCATTCTGGAATGGTATTTGCATCGGCAAAATCAAGCTCATTGGTATTTGGCGTTTCTACCTTCAGCGCATTGTCTAAAATCTTGGCGGCTTCGATTCTTGTCACCTTGTCATGTGGGTGGAGATAAAGCGCATCTCCCTCCGCAGCGCCGCTAATAATTCCCGCCTCCTTAGCCGCGATTGCGTGTCGGAGCATATAGCCGGGCACGCCCGTATCGGAGAACGGGTTGTCAGCAAGGCTGTCTTTGGCCTGTACGCCAAATATTGAATTGACCATGATGATAAATTCAATTCGGTTTAACACTTTTTCCGGATAGAAATAAAACTTATCCTGAATTTCTTCTCCTACGATATATCCCTTTGTCGCAAGCAGTCCAGCGGAGTAAGCGCCCCAGTGGTCCAGCATGTCTTCATATTGAAGCGGTTTGAGTGTCGGGCCGGGTTCGGGAGTCGCGGTCGGAACCTCTGTGGGTGCAGGCGATGCGGTCGCCTCGGGAGATGCGGAGGAATCCGGAGGGACTTCGCCGCCTTCCCCAACTGTAATCACGCAAGCCCCAGGATATGGCGAGGTTGCTTCTCCATAATTAGCGGACCAGGTAAAGATTGCTTCGCCCTCATAATCCTTTGCCGGAACAAAATTGAGTTGATCCAAAGATGCTTTATTAATTGTAGCATTCAATTCTACCGCATCAGTTCCAAGCCGAAGCGTTCCGGCGGCGGCATTGGTCAGCTGCGTAATTTCGATAGAAACAAGGTCGCCCCCCTCCGGCAGCGTTACCGCGTCCATGAAGTCCTGAATTGTAAAATTCAATGTGGTATTGACTGGCGTATTTTTATGAATGTCACTTGCTACATATAAATCCGCAGCATAGGCGCAAAGCGGATACAGCAGCAGCTGCAGAACCATGATGCAAACTACTGTTATTGAGATTCTTGTTTTTTTCATGGCTGTTCCCTTTCCTTTCCAGAGTAACATAGAGGTCTGAAAGAATTTGACAAATTCAGTCATTAAAACAGATGTAACTCAAACTATTTCAGGCCTGTTCTTCTGTATAAATATTTGAAATATTTATATCGTTAGTTTGAAAAGTTTTGGGTAAACTATGTGTATTAGTTATTGGGTGAAAAGGAAATTTTTAATGGAGCTAACTATATAAAAATCAAGTATTTTTTTAAAAACATATAAAATATAGTTAGTGGAGTATGTACATTGAAAATATATAAATAATTGTGGATTTTGTGGCATGGCA